>JAUNDA010000007.1:0-3868 GCA_030526295.1 Eubacteriales bacterium | reverse complement strand
CAGCGGCTCTCATCATCATAGGACGACGTGTGCCTGTCTTAACCTTCATACGGTCACTGAATACACCAATGATCGGGTCTGTTACAGCATCCCAGATAACTGCGAAGAGTGAAATTGTTCCTGCAACTGCCGGGTTAACGCCGGCAAAGCTTGTCATGAAGTAAATAAAGTAGTAGTAATACAGGTTATAAGCAAGTCCGGAACCTAACTGACCAAGACCGTAACCAAGCTTAGTACCAACTGACAGTTTGCGATTTAAGCTTTCCATTTTGAACTCCTATCCCTAAAATAAATAAAAAAACTTTGCCCTACCCCTCATAGAGCATTTTGCACAATTTCATTTATAACAGAATTTTTTCTTTGTGCAATCGTAACAATCAACTGCGGAACACTGTTCCACCATAATGAAACAGCGTATTATTTGCCGAACTTGACACAAGCAATGGGCTCGGGTAAGATTTTGTAAGGGAAAGAGACGAAAATGCCACAAAGCGTGGCAAAATACAAAAGAAAAGGAAGTGTTATATTGCTTTCCAATAAAAATAAAGAAAATACACTGAAACACGATTTTACGCGTTACGTAACGGCGACAATTGCTTCACTGCTCGTTTTCTCGCTTTATGCGATGGTTGACGGACTCATCGTATCGATCGGAGTAAATGAATATGCGATGAGTGCTGTAAACATAGCAATCCCGTTTATTAACGCACTTTTTTCTATAGGAATTCTGTTCGCTGTCGGCTCATCGACAGTCATCGCAATTCTTCTGGCGCAGGATAAAAAGAAGGAAGCAGACTATCTGTTTTCACAGAATTTCGTGACGCTTCTTGTTATCGGTGGAGTAATCACAACGTTCGTTCTGGTATTTCGCGAGCCCTTTGCAAGGCTGCTTGGTGCCGATGAAGTAACACTTAACTACGTGACCAGTTACCTCCTGGGCATCGCACCCTTTAGCGTATGCTATCTTATCTCCTACAACATGGAGGTGCTCGTAAAAACAGACGGACACCCGAGATATGCACTTTATACCGTAATCGGAGGATGCCTAACAAACTGTATCCTCGACTACATTGCAGTTTTTGTACTTAAGATGGGTGTTTTTGGAGCCGCACTCGCAACGGGAATTTCCCAGCTTGTTACATGCATCTCCTATCTCATTCACTTTTTCAGTAAGAACTGTACATTCCGCCTGCGCCGCTTTAAATTCGACCCGGGACTTTATAAGAGAATTATCCCGATTGGTCTCGCGGACGGCACGACCGAGCTTTGCACCGGTCTCATGATCTTCCTTTTTAATAGGACTGTTCTTAAATACATCGGTACGGACGGAGTTGTTACCTATACGGTAATTGCCTACATCAACACGCTCGTTGTGCAGATAATGATCGGAATACCGCAGGGCTCACAGCCACTTATTAGCTTTAACCACGGCAAGGGCGCCATAAAGGAGTGCCACACTCTTCTTCGCTATGCCCTCACCACCGTATGCTTCATGGCACCCGCGATCTTTGCAGGACTTTTCATCTTTGCCCCGTGGATTGTGCAGGCATACCTCTCACATGCAAGTGAGGAGCTTGTCCTCTACTCGGTAAAGGCCTTCAGGTGCTTCAGCTTCTCTTTCCTGCTCGTAGGCTTCAATATCATTACAGCCGGCTTTATGACTGCAATTGAACGCCCGACACCAGCCATCGGCATCTCTGTCGGACGTGGCCTGATACTTCAGGGCTCAGTACTCCTAATTATTGCGGCAGCCTTCGGTGGTAACGCCGTATGGTTTACACCGATAGTATCAGAGGCCCTCTGCCTCATCATGTCGGTGCTTTGCCTTAGAAAGTATCTCAGGGAAACTCACCAGTAAGAACTATTACAAAACAAGGGAGGCATTCCGCCTCCCCTATTTTTATCAATACCGTCTCAAACTATTATACCTCTGTCTCAAGTACGCACACCGCTGCATTAGGAAGCACATACATAATCTCACCAGATGCAATCTCGCCTATCTTGTCATAGATTCTGCCTGCGCTGTATGACTCACCAATAACGGTATTAACGCTGTTTGCCACATGACCTACCTGACCAAGTCCCTCCATTGAAACCTTAATGGCCTCAGTATCAAACTTGTTGTCATGCTCCTTCTCGAGATAAACCTTCATACCGCGCTCCATAAACTCAGTACCATGGAAATAATGTGCTCCTGCGATAGTAAAATAGATCTTCATAATTAACCTCCTCTTCTCTTTTCTACCTGTCCTTGGGCCTGTTACCATGCCCGCAAAACCCTTTTTACTTTTGAAATTTCTTTTTCTGGTTCCCTTTTATGACCCCATTCTAACTCCGCAGAAGTACCAAAAAAGTCACCGCCATTTCACGGTGCCCTCAGTGCCCTCCCCATTGACAAATTATGGCATTTCGCTTATCATTGCATTAAGTGGGATATCCCACATTTTGCCAAGGAGAAAAATTATGACTGCGATTAAAGATTATAATGTACATATTGACAGTAAGAAACGAATAACCCTTAGAGGTGCAATGTATCAATATTATAATGTTAAAGAATTTGAAAACGGATGTATCATACTCGAGCCCAGAGAACTTAATATTCCCGACAGTATTTCCGCTGCCACTTTGGAAGACATGGACAGGGCTGTCAGCAATTTCAAAATAGGTGCCGCCTCTGATCCTATTGACCTTTCAGACTTTTAAGGCGGTGATTTGATGTTTATTATCCGTATGGGAATACCTGAAATGCAAAATCTATGGAAGAAACTGCAAAAAGGGCATCGAGATGGAGAAAACAGCAAAAAAGATGAGGAACTATATCTGAAATGGGGTAATGCTCTTAAGAAGTTAACTAATGACCCCTATTACCCGGGACTTCACACCCATGAGATTGAACCTTTATCAAAAAGATATGGCGTTAAGGTCTGGGAATCATATTTGGAAAACAAAACAAGTAAGGCGAGAAGAATGTTTTGGGTTTACGGTCCAAATAATAACGAAATCACCATAATCGGACTTGAACCACATCCTGAGGATAAGAAGAACGGAGCATACAATAGAATTAAATTGTCAGATTTACCTAATTAAAGAATTATATTCATTATTCAGGAAGCCTTGGGCTTCCTTTTTTGTCCTATTTTTCTAAACAAATAATGCTTTCCCCAGTCTATATCCAAATTTAAAGGTTGCTATAACGGAAATTGCAAAAAATGATGTGGCAGCAAATCCAAAAAGAATGCCTGTAGCAAGGCGGAGGATGTTATTGCTCTCATAATGCGTGAGGCGCTGCACCGCGCCATCGATAATGAGAGGAAGAAGCATTAAAAGAAGAACCGTAATATCGGCCCTGAAAAAGAAAAGAGTTATTACGGCAATTAGAAATCCTATCAGAATCCCCGTGCACCTGGCACATACGGGAAGCTGCCTGCCCTTTATGAAAAATGACCGGTCAGGCCTGCAGTGGCAGCCCATTATGATGGGAAGCCATTTGTAGCACCATTCGGTAAAATGCTTAATCATGGATACTGTGATAAATCTTATGAGTGCTTTGAACCGGCCAGTCCCAGCGAAAAGTCCCATAATCGATAAATGCCCGCTACCAAAAGGCAGCGGGCAGTATGTTTAGTCTTTTAATTAATAAAGAGCTGCAAATCCGAGTCCGATAATCATTGTCAGGATATAGAATACAACTGCAACGATAACTGAAATCAGTGCACCCTTTCCTGCTGCCTTTGCAGTACGCGGCTTAGTATCCTTCCATACAAGGAAAAGAATAAGTCCGACAATCGGGATACAGAATCCAAGGAATCCCCATCCGAATCCACCGTTATCAACAACCTGCGGCTCATCCTGATACTGTGGCTGTGCC
>JAUNDA010000074.1 GCA_030526295.1 Eubacteriales bacterium | reverse complement strand
TGTTTCAGGAGCATAATTAGGAGCACTTTTTTGAATTTTTGGAAAATTGAAATTGTGTTGAGTTTGGTTTGGTGGATACTTGAAATATTGAAGCATTAAGGTATGCGAATTATGTCAGGGGAGCGAGAGTGCGAAGCACGAAGCTACCCAGATCTCACCCATAGAAAAGTAGACTTAAATTTGTGAATTAAATTCTGGAATTATTCTGGTTATTATATTCGGTATTACGAGGAGGTACTAACATGGAGAAGATTCTTAACTTACTTGAACTTGAAGGCAATGAAAAGGAGCTTTTTATTGAGGCTGCCGGAGAGAACGAGCAGATTTTTGCCACACTCGGTGTTCATGAGGATGGAACACCCGTGACTGATGAGGAGTGGAAGAGTGCAACAATCATTATCGGTGTGCCAAATCCCGGTTTTGTAAAGGTTTATCCTGAGAACTGCAAATACCTCCAGGGAAGAATGGCGGGACCTGATGCATTCCTTAAGGGCAACTACGTTCCAAAGGACTGCAAGATTGCTGGCTGCCAGGGAGCATACGGACAGAGCGTTTCAGAGCATATGTTCGCAATGATGTGGGCACTTATGAAGCTTATTCCGCAGTACCGTGACAATCAGTTTGACGGCAAGTGGGATGATCTCGGATACTGCCAGACAATTGCCGACAAGAATGTGCTTATCTTTGGAACAGGAGACCTTGGGGTTTCATTTGCAAAGCTTTGCAAGCCGTTTGGTGCACATACTTATGGCGTAAGAAGAAATAAGGAGGTTCCTGCTGAGGGAATTGACTTCATGCATAACTTTGATGATGTTGACGAGCTTCTTCCGGAAATGGATGTTGTTATCAACATGGCACCGGCTGGCCCAATCACAAATGGCTTCATGACAAAGGAAAGACTCCTTAAGATGAAGAAGACTGCAATTTTCCTTAATGGTGGAAGAGGAAGCTTCGTAAGCAGTGATGACATGTATGAGGTATTAAGCTCAGGACACCTTTTCGGCGCTGGACTTGATGTACTTGATAAGGAACCGCTTCCAGCCGAGCATCCGTTATGGAAGGTTAAGAACTGTCTCATCACACCGCATAAGGCTGGCTTTGACAAGATTCCGGTAACCTTCAGAAAGGTTGCGAAGATAAGCCTTGAGAACCTTAAGAGATATCTTAACGGTGAGGCACTCATTAACTGCATTAATTAACTAATAGGTGATTCGCCTATCAATCGTAAAAAGTAACTAATTGGTAATTTTCTTAACAAATGCATTAATTAACTAATAGGTGATTCACTTATCAATTGCAAAAAATGAACTGACTAGCGTCTGTGGTACTTCTGACATGTGGAGCCACAGGCGTTTTTCTGTGGCGAAGAACTTAAATTTAGGTTTGAGGCTAGATGCTTTTTAACGGGAGGCTTTATGGCGGATGTACTTATGGCTAATTGATTCCTTGTAGTGTTTGAAATCAGGCACTCGCTTTGGTGAAATGATGTTATTTTTCTACAATGTGTAGACCACGGTGGACCGCAATATGTAGTGTCGCCCTTGAAATTGCGCCATATCTGTGGTAAAATTTTCTAAATTTTATGAGGTTTGGAATTTGATGGCAAAGACAAACGATTACAATGCACAAAGTATCACGGTACTTGAAGGACTTGAGCCTGTACGAACAAGACCGGGAATGTATATCGGTGATGTTGGCTCCAAGGGACTCAACCACCTTGTTTACGAGATCCTCGACAACTCTGTTGATGAGCATCTCGCCGGTTTTTGTGACACAATATATGTAACACTTGAGAAGAACGGATCATGTACTGTTAAGGATAACGGACGTGGTCTGCCTGTTGACATGCACCAGAAGGGCGTATCTGCAGAGCGAGTTATTCTCACGACACTCCATGCAGGAGGAAAGTTTGACAACAACTCCTACAAGACCTCGGGTGGTCTGCATGGTGTAGGTTCTTCAGTTGTTAATGCACTTTCAAAGGAGCTTATCGTAAAGGTAAGCCGTGACGGACTCGTTTATTACGATTCATATGCGAAGGGCATTCCGACAACAAAGCTTGTTAAAAACCTGCTGCCTGTTATTGGAAAGTCGAAGGAAACAGGAACTGAAATTAATTTCACACCCGACGATACAATCTTTGAAAAGACAGTATTTAAGGGAGAGCTTATTAAGTCGCGTTTACATGAGACTGCATACCTTAACCCTGGTCTAAAGATATATTTTGAGGATAAGAGAGAGGGCAAGGAGGAGCAGATTACATACCATGAGCCCGAGGGAATCAGGGCTTATGTTCTGGAGCTTAATAAGGGCAAGGTTCCGGTAACACCTGTCATCTACTTTAACCAGAAGGTGGATGACCAGGAGGTTGAGTGCGCAATCCAGTTTGTGGATGCATTCGAGGAGAACCTGCACGGCTTCTGTAACAACATCTTTACCCAGGAGGGTGGAACACACATCACTGGCTTTAAGACAAAGTTTACACAGCTTGTGAACACCTACGCAAGACAGCTCGGTGAGCTTAAGGAGAAGGATGTCAATTTCACAGGCCCCGATACAAGAAACGGAATGACGGCTGTCATTGCACTTAGGCATCCGAACCCGATTTTCGAGGGACAGACAAAGACAAAGCTTGCATCGGCTGATGCAGTTCAGGCAGTTGCCAGTGCTACGGGTGATAAGCTTGAGCATTTCTTTGACAGAAATGTTGACGTTATTAAGGCCATTATCGAGTGTGCCCAGAAGGCTGCAAAGATAAGAAGCCAGGAGGAAAAGGCAAAGACAAACCTTCTTTCAAAGTCAAAGTTCTCATTTGACTCAAACGGAAAGCTTAAGGTTTGTACATCAAGGGACCCCGAAAAGTGCGAGATCTTTATCGTAGAGGGAGACTCTGCGGGCGGCTCTGCAGGTACGGGAAGAAACAGGGAATACCAGGCAATCCTTCCAATCAGGGGTAAAATCCTCAATGTTGAGAAGGCATCCATGGACAAGGTGCTCGCAAATGCCGAAATAAAGACAATGATCAATGCATTTGGCTGCGGCTTCTCCGAAGGATATGGAAACGACTTTGACATTTCAAAGTTAAGATATAATAAGATTATCCTTATGACCGATGCCGATGTCGACGGAAGCCATATCGATACACTTTTACTTACATTCTTCTACAGGTTTATGCCGGAGCTTATTTATGACGGCCATATTTACATATCAATGCCGCCGCTTTACCTTGTGACTCCGCATAACAAAAAGAGCGAGCCTCAGTATCTTTATGATGACAGGGCGCTCATGAAGTACCAGGAGAAGCATGACCCAAGTACATTTGAACTTAAGCGCTTCAAGGGACTTGGAGAGATGGACCCGCCGGATCTTTGGGCAACGACGCTTGACCCGGAGAGAAGGGTACTTAAGAGGGTTGAAATAGAGGATGCCAGAATGGCGTCTGAGATAACAGAGAAGCTTATGGGTTCTGATGTTGAGCCCAGAAGGGAATTTATTTACAAGCATGCCCATGAGGCAGAGATTGATACATAATGGCAGAACAGATACTCAGAACCGAATATTCGGAGGAAATGCAGAAATCATACCTTGATTACTCCATGTCCGTAATCACAGCAAGAGCCGTGCCTGACGTAAGGGACGGTCTTAAGCCCGTACAAAGACGTCTCCTCTATGACATGGACAATCTCCATGTTCACCATGACAGGAAGGAAATGAAGTCTGCCCGTATCTGCGGTGACTGTATGGGACGCTTCCATCCGCACGGCGATTCATCTATTTACGAGACGATGGTTGTAATGAGCCAGAGCTTCAAAAAGAGTGTGCCGCTTGTTGACGGAAAGGGTAACTTTGGCTCTGTCGAGGGAGACAGCGCGGCGGCATACAGGTATACCGAGGCAAAGCTTCAGCGCTTTACAGACGAGGTTTTCCTTAAGGACATTGACAAGACTGTAGACTTCGTCCAGGCATATACAAACACAGAGGGTGAGCCAGTCGTGCTCCCGGTAAGGGTACCGAACTTCCTTTTAAACGGTTCGGAGGGTATTGCCGTAGGTATGACAACCTCGACACCGTGCCATAACCTCTCGGAGCTTTGTGACCTCTGCTCGGCATATGTGGATAATAACGACATCACAATAGATGAAATGCTTGAAATCATGCCGGGACCAGATTTCCCGACAGGAGGAATCATTGCCAATAAATCTGACCTTAAGGCAATCTACGAGACAGGTGCAGGTAAGATAAAAATCCGCGGCAAGGTTGATTTTGTCGAGGGAAAGAAGAAGGAAAAGGACAAGCTCGTCGTATCAGAGATTCCGTATACCATGATTGGAATGGGCATCGGAAAGTTCATGCAGGATACGGCTGACCTTGTAGAAAGCAAAAAGCTTCCGGACATTACCGATATCGGAAATGCATCGGATTCAAACGGAATAAGCATCTTCCTTGAGCTTAAGAAGGATGCCGATCCCGAGAAGATAAAGAACATCCTTTACAAGAAGACAAGACTTGAGGATACATTCGGTGTAAACATGCTCGCAATCTCGGACGGAAGACCCGAGGTTATGACATTAAAGGGAATACTTAACGAGTGGCTTAAGTTCCAGCACCAGATTCTTGAGAGAAAGTACACGGCACTTCTTGAAAAGGAACAGGACAAGAGGGAAATCCAGGAGGGACTTATCACCTGCTACAACATCCTCGACCTTGTAATCGCGGTTATCCGCGGTGCAAAGAACAGGAAGGATGCCGAGAACTGCCTCACAAAGGGAGACACCTCGGGCATAAGGTTTAAGGAGCCCGCCTTTGAGGAGGATGCAAAGCAGCTTCGCTTTACTGAAAGACAGGCAAAGGCCATCCTCGAGATGCAGTTATACAAGCTCATCGGACTTGAGATTTTAGAGCTCCAGCAGAATTACAAGGAGACAATCAAGGCCATCAGGGAGTATACGGCCATCATCAAGGGAAAGCAGAGGAGAGAGGAGCTCATTAAGGATAACCTTAAGGAGATTAAGGACAGATACGGCTACCCGAGAAGGACACTCATCGAGGACAGCAGGGAGATTGTTGTCGAGGAAGAGGTTCAGCAGGACAACCCGTGCGTATTCGTAATGGACAAGTTCGGATACTGCAAGATTGTCGACAAGGCTGTATTTGATAAGAACGCTGAAACCCTCACTGAGGAAAATAAATACATAGTCAATACGTCAACACTCGGAAAGGTGCTCATTTTCACTGATACGGGAGACATGCACATGCTCAAGATGCAGCTCGTACCTATGAAGAAGGCAAAGGAAAAGGGAGTTGCCGTTGACAATATAACGAAGTACAAGGCCGGCGAGGCTGAAATTCTTTTCATCGCCTCCGATATGGAGCTTAAGGATAAGCTGCTTCTGTTTATGACAGCAAATGCAAACATTAAGCTCGTACCAAGTGAGGAGTTTGAAACGAATAACAAGCTCGTGGCAGCAACGAAGCTTGATGACGACGACAGGGTTGTGTCGATCGAGGCGGTATCATCAATCGGAGCTAACACGGTGGCATGCTGGGCTGACAACGGATTCTTCATTAGATTCGCACTTGACGATGTGTCAATCATGAAGAAGAATTCAAGAGGCGTTAAGGCCATGAAGCTTGGCAAGGGAGCTAAGGCTCTCGGAGCAAAGGTTATCATAGATGACCCGACCGTTAAGAACGGAAGCTACATGGTTCATCTTAACAACCTTAAGATAATTACAAGGGGCGGTACAGGAAACAAGCAAAGGAGAGAGTAATGAGTAACTTTAGGATTTTTACTGATTCAACATGCGATCTTGCACCAGAAGTCTACAAGGAGTGGGGAGTTGAGTATTTTAAGCTCGCTTTCTATTTCACAGATGATGAGTCCGTAAGATATAGGGACGGAGACATTCCCGCAAATGAGTTTTACGATGAGATGCGTAAGGGAAGAACAGCAAAGACCTCGGGTTCAAACCCGGGAGACATCAGGGAGAAGATGGAGCCTGTATTAAAGGCAGGAGAGGACATCCTTTACCTTGGCTTCGCATCAGTACTTAGCAACAGCTTCAGTGTTGCTAAGCTTACAGCTGACGAGCTTATGGAGGAATATCCTGATAGAAAGATCATCTGCGTGGATTCATGCTCACAGTCTGCAGGACAGGCTCTCGTGCTCAAATTTGTGCTGGATAAGAAAAATTCAGGTGCATCACTTGAGGAAACTGCTCAGTATGCAGAGGAAATCAAGCTTCATGTTGCACATTGGTTTACCGTAGATAATCTCGTTTACTTAAAGAGGGGCGGAAGACTCTCAGCTGCATCGGCAGTAATTGGAACAGTACTTAACATTAAGCCAATCATCCATACAGACAATGAGGGAAGACTCGTTGCGGTCGAGAAGGTAAGGGGCAGAAAGAATGCCATGAACTTCATTATCGACAAGTACGGTGAGGAGGCAGTTCATCCCGGTGAGGGTCCGCTTTACTTCTGTAACTCGGACTGTATGGAGGATGTCGAGTACATGAAAAACAGGCTCAAGGAGAAATTCGGGGTTGATACAGACCTTGTCGTTGACATCGGCCCTGTTATCGGTTCACACGTAGGACCGGGAACAATCTCAATCTTCTATGAGTGCAAGAACAGATAAGAGGCATTAAAATGAAAATCAGGGAAGCCGTAACAAAGAATCTTTTCGATTTATCGCACACAATGGCAAAGGAACTGCTTGAGGGTAAGGAGTATCCGTGGGAGGTGCTTCCTCTCATAAAGGGCTTTGTTCTCGAGCTTGGAGCCACACTTAACCAGGATGAGTATGACCATCCGGCAGAGGATGTGTGGATTCATAAGAGTGCAACAGTATTTCCTTCAGCGTACATCAAGGGACCGTGCATCATCGGTGCCGGAACTGAGGTAAGACACTGTGCATTCATAAGGGGAGCCGTGCTTGTCGGGGAGAACTGCGTTGTCGGAAATTCCTGTGAATTAAAAAATGCGATTTTATTTGATAATGTGCAGACTCCGCATTATAATTACATCGGCGATTCGATACTCGGCTACAAATCGCACACTGGAGCAGGAGCCATCACATCGAACGTAAAGAGCGACAAGAAGCTCGTTACGGTTAAATTTGAGGACGGAATCATTGAGACCGGAATCAAGAAATTCGGCGCAATGATAGGCGACAATGTTGAAGTCGGCTGCGGCTCGGTGCTTAATCCGGGTACCGTAATCGGCAGGGAAACGAATATTTACCCGCTTTCTTCGGTCAGGGGTACAGTCAATGCACACTCCATTTACAAGAAACAGGGCGAAATAGTTAATAAAGAATAATTCATTGCATAAAAGAAAGGCGGTCTCACAAAATGAAAAAAATTGATGAAAACGTATTTGAGTTTACTCATCCGTTAATCCAGCACAAGCTTACAATCCTTCGTATGAAGGAAACAGGTACAAACGAGTTCCGTAAGGTTGTAGAGGAGCTTGGAATGCTCATGGGTTACGAAGCTCTCGAGGATCTTCAGCTCGAGGATATCGACATCGAGACACCTATCGAACCATGCAAGAGCCCGATGATTGCAGGAAGAAAGCTTGCAATCGTTCCGATTCTCCGTGCAGGTCTCGGTCTTGTTCCGGGTGTTCTTTCACTCGTTCCTTCAGCTAAGGTTGGTCACATCGGAATGTACCGTGATGAGGAAACACATCAGCCACACGAGTACTTCTGCAAGCTTCCAAGCCCGATCGAGCAGAGAGTTATCGTTGTTACAGACCCGATGCTCGCAACAGGTGGCTCTGCAATCGACGCAATCAAACTTATTAAGGAAAGAGGCGGAAAGAAGATCAAGTTCATCTGCATGATCGCTGCTCCTGAAGGAGTAAAGGCTCTTCATGAGGCTCATCCTGATGTACAGGTTTACATCGGACACATTGACAGACAGCTTAATGAGAATGCTTACATCTGTCCGGGTCTCGGAGATGCAGGAGACAGAATCTTCGGAACAAAGTAATGGAATTTTTTGTAGACATCGCAGACATAGAATCGGTGAGAAGCGTTGCGGAGTATTATCCGATTGACGGCTTTACAACAAACCCTAACATCCTCACCAAGGGAGCACATACCCTCGAGGAGAATATGAGGTCATATAAGGAATATATTGACGAAACCGGGTTAAAGGTATTTGTCCAGGTAACCGCAAAGGATGCCGAGGGCATGGTAAGCCAGGCAGTAAAGCTTAAGGAGTATTTCGGTGATAATCTCGTTGTTAAGCTTCCCGCCGTAAAGGAAGGCTACAAGGCACTTAAGGAGTGCAAGAAGCTCGGCATTGAAATCTGCATTACCGTTATCCATTCTGTGCTCCAGGCACTTATGGCAGCAAAGGGAGGCGCTGATTATGCAGCCCCGTATGTAAGCCACATTGACAACATAGGTGCGGACGGTATCAGGGAAGTGGAGGAGATGGTCAAGGTCTTTGACCGCTTCGGATATAAGTGCAAGGTGCTCGGCGCAAGCTTTAGAACGGCTGACCAGATCGAAAAGCTCGCTGCAGTCGGATGCCACGCGGTAACGATTACACCGCAGTTCTTCGACCTTTTAATCGAGCATCCTTCAACTGACGTATCGCTTAACGGCTTTTACAGGGTCTGGGAGGATACGTACCAGGACAAACAGATTACGGATGCACTTTGAGCCGGTGCTTAAGCCCTTAAATTTATGGACTTACATAGATAGTCGAAAAAGGCCTAGTACCAGCCGAATTATCATTATGGTTTAATAAGGCGAATTACGCTAAGTTAATTAGTCAAATTATCATAAAGGTTAATATCAGGCGAATTATCATTAAGTAAAAGGCTTAATTCAAGGCGAATTATCATTAGGGTAATGAACAGGACTTCATCACATGATGGGGTCCTTTTTATTTGTGGCCTAGTGCCACGCCGATTTAGTTTAGTTTGGCAAATTCAATAATTGCAATCAATATGATATTTTTTTTCGATTTTAACTGCTTTATTTTAAAGCGATGCAGTGAAAAATTGGAAATTCGTAAAGAGTGACTGCATTTCATGATAATAGGTGCAGTCAAAATACTGCATTCTCGCAATAATGCATGCATTGAACTGTTATTTGTGCAGTCAATATTGGTCGGTTGTGATTTTTTGACTGTTTAGTCTTGATAAAATGCAATCATTATTAATAGAGCTTTCGATTATGACTGCATTAGGATATTTAAAATATCTCAGTCTAATTTAAGTATCACATATTAAGCATACGGTGTACGAAAGTGAGATTTACAAAGTATGGGAGAGAGAGTAAAATATAACTTGGTATATTATGCAATTAGCAACAATAAGCTGGTTTACATAAACACAGTGACGGAATTATTCAAAAGAATTATTGTATGGAATCATTCGGTGAAATCAATCATAAAGAAAATCATTTGGTACGAGGTATAAACATGATTTTTAAGGGATTAAAGAGAAAAATCGCAGGGTTAATGGCATTGGTAATGGTGTTTACTTCTGTGCCTTTTACGGCAATGGCAGAGGGAACGGGTGCTGTTGACGGAACGCAGTATCTTTCTGAAACAGGGATAAGTCCCGAGCTTATTTCTGATGGCATGTTTTACTTTGCAACAGAGGCTGCGGAGTTTAACGAGGGAGATGCGGGAAGCTATCTTCTGAAGGTAGGCCGCTATGGTTCATTTGATACCGAGGCATCTGTCAGGGTTAAATTTGTGGATATAAGCACAAAATACGGAACCGATTACAGGGTGCGTGTGCTTAATGACGTTGCAAGTGTAATGAATATCGGTAAAGCCAGGTCCCTTATTGAATACCTTTCGGAGGGTGAGCAGGATGAATACAACTACACTGATGCAATCATTGACGGTACTGTAAATTCACTTAATATCCTGACAGGCAACGAGTCGCTTTCGGAAGGGGAGCAGGCGGCTATGATGTCTGACCTTTCATATGTTACGGGTGCCATCACTGGAGGAAGTGCAGCCGTTAACGGAGGCGGGGTTTCCACTGCGACACCGTCTGATGCGGCTTCTTCAAATAAAAATGCGGAAAACAAAAATGGTGAAGCCGGAGGCGAG
>JAUNDA010000073.1 GCA_030526295.1 Eubacteriales bacterium | reverse complement strand
AATCTGAGTTTCAAGGATGATATTCTGTGTATCCCACCATATATGGCTTGGTTACTGTAAGTCAACTACAAAAAAACTATCAATAATCCTGCTCCCAGTTTCCAATATCATATTTGCAGTAATAGAAAAGGCTCAGGTAAAAAAATTCAATACAGGGTTTGTATTTGAAATTATGGTCCCTTTTCTCCGACTAAAATTGGTCAAAATAATCCGACTCTAACACTGAATAAAAAACGAAAAAAGACTTTCGAAAATCTGCCGGCTGAGAATACGGATGGAATTCGGAAGTCTTTTTATATTGAATTAACAACTCAAAAAGAGTGGAATGTTGGATAAATTCTTTGGATGATATATAATAAACATGACATATAGATGTCGTGTTTAAAGTGTTAAGATTAGGCGGAAGGTGAGGCAAAATGAAAATCGATAGGCTGATAGGCATTCTTTCCATACTTTTACAGAAGGAGAAGGTGACGGCACCTGAACTTGCGGATCGGTTTGAGGTATCAAGAAGGACAATAAACCGGGATATAAAGGACCTTTGCAAGGCCGGGATTCCAATCTGCACATCACAGGGTAGTGGCGGGGGAATCAGCATCATTGATGGATACCGGATGGACAAAACAATACTTTCGTCTAAGGATATGCAGGTGATTCTGGCAGGGCTTCGCAGCCTTGACAGTGTGAGCGGTAGCCATTACTACGGACAGCTTATGGAAAAGATTAAAGCCGGGTCCTCTGAATATGTAAGTGGTTCGGAATCAATTCTCATTGATTTATCATCAAGACATAAGGAGACACTCCCGCCGAAAATCGAACTGATTCAGGATGCCATTGAGGTGGGAAAGACCATCAGGTTTAAGTATTACTCGCCAAAGGGTGATTCGGAAAGGGAAATTGAGCCATACTATCTGATTTTCAAGTGGTCAAGCTGGTATGTATACGGATACTGTCTTTATAAAAATGATTTCAGACTGTTTAAGCTTAACAGAATGGAAAACATTATTCATGGAGGCAGCTTTATCAAAAAGCAGGGGATACCGGCACCCGAGTTATCAGACAGAGACATTTTTCCACCGAAAAACAAGGTAAAGGCAGTTTTCGAACCGTCGGTTAAATGGCATCTGATTGAGGAATACGGAATCGGTTCGTTTACAGAGCTATCGGATGGCAGGCTTTTATTTGAGCATGAATTTGCCGATGATGACGGACTTTTGTCCTGGATGCTTTCGATGAGGGACAAGGTAACGGTATTAGAGCCTGAAACAGTAAGGAGGAAGCTTTTCTCGATTGCTTCAGAACTAAAGGAAAGATACAGGGAGGGTTAAAAATGGCATTTGATTTTAAGAAGGAGTTTAAGGAGTTTTATCTGCCAAAGGATAAGCCGGAAATCGTTAACGTACCAAGGGCAAATTACATCGCGGTAAGGGGAACGGGTGACCCTAATGAAGAGGGCGGAGCGTACCAGCAGGCTGTTGGCATTATCTATGCAGTGGCTTATACCTTAAAGATGAGCTACAAATCTGATTATGAGATTGAGGGCTTTTTCGAGTATGTGGTTCCGCCACTCGAGGGCTTCTGGTGGCAGGAAGGAGTCGATGGAGCAGATTATTCTGCGAAGGTGAAATTTAACTGGATTTCCCTTATAAGGCTTCCTGATTTTGTTACAAAAAAGGATTTTGACTGGGCTGTTGAGGTGGCCTCGGCTAAGAAAAAAATTGACTGCTCAAGGGCTGAATATATGACCATTGATGAAGGACTATGCGTTCAGATAATGCACCACGGACCATTTGACGAGGAACCTGCGACTGTAGCAATCATGGATAAGTACGTTATGGAAAACGGATATGCGAATGATTTTGAGAACGGAAGGCTGCATCATGAGATTTATCTGTCGGATCCAAGGAAGACTGAGCCTTATAAATGGAAGACGGTAATAAGGCATCCGATAAAAAAAAGGGGTGCGAGGTCAAGTTACTCGACGAGCTTTTGTGAAAAATATTAAAAATAGCGGGCTTTGGCTCGTTTTTTCTTTGCATAATGACGGCAAATGCTGTATTCTGTGTATATATTAAAACTTTATTTTGAGACATCATGGAGGACCTGAAGGAAAAAACGGAAATTCGCCTGATAATGTGAAAGGAGTAGGCATTTATGTTTTTTAGACAAAACGAGGCCACTTTAACAATATGTTTAAACGGAAAAATTGATACAAATACGACTCCCGATATAGAAAAGGACATAAATGCAATACTCGATGGGGCAGAGTTTGACTGTTTAGAACTTGATTTTAAACAGGTGGACTATATTTCCTCCAGGGGATTACGAATGATACTTTCTCTTAAAAAGAAGTATGATAATCTCATTATATCAAATGAAAATGCCGTGGTATATGAAGCCTTCCATATGACGGGTCTTAATGATGTAATTGATATGGATGTGCCTCCTGATTACAGGGAGCAGGATAGAACCATTGAGCATGCTTCGGATGCTCAGGTTGAAATAGCGGATAACCGTATGCCTGATGAAGCATTTTCGGGAATCAATGATACGAAAGAGGATTTTGAATATTGTTCAGTAATTGAAATGTTTGAAAGACAGGTTCGGAAAAATCCCGGAAAGACAGCTGTTATTACACCAACGGGTAAAATAACCTATGCCAGGCTTAATGAAATGGCCAACAGGGTTGCCAACAGCTTACTCCTTTTTGGCATACGTGAAGAGGATGTAATTATGATCCTCCTGCCAAGAGGCATAGAGACTTATATTGCCACACTTGGTGTTTTGAAGGCAGGTGCCGCATACACGGTTGTTAATGTAAGCTATCCTGAAGAAAGGATAGAATACATATTTAAGGATGCCGGCTGCAAATTCCTGATTTCTGACAAGCCCACAGTCATTGAACATCTTGAGCTTGTTGCTGATATGCTTAGGGAAAGACCTCTCTTTATGGATGAGATGCTTGCCAACAGGTCAACATATAGTCCCGGCATCAGAAACAGGGAACATGACCTGTGTTATCTGATCTACACATCGGGCTCCACAGGCAATCCAAAGGGTGTAATGATAGAGCACGGAAATCTGTCGAATTTTGTATACCCTACATCAAAGAATCATGAATCAAATGGCATTACCTCAAGATGCAAGGTGCTTCTTGCCATGGCCCAGATGACATTTGATATTTCCATCATGGAGGAGTATCTGGCACTGACCTCCGGTATTACAATTGCAATGGCGACAGAGGAGGAAATATTAAACCCTCTTAAGATGAAGGATTTTATGCTCCGTTGCAGGGTAGACGGTGTTGTATTTACTCCGGCCTATGCCAATACAGTTGCAAGCATCCCGGAAATGAGGGAGGCATTGGCTAATATTGTTACATATGATGTCGGTTCTGAAGCGTTCCCGGGAGCCTTATATGATAAGCTTCATGCCATAAGCCCCAATGCACTCATTATGAATGGTTATGGTCCTACCGAGACTACAATCAGCTGTACAATGAAGGTGGTCGAGTCCTCGGAAAACATTACGATTGGCAGGCCGAATGCAAATGTATATGCATTTGTTGTGGATGAAGAGCTGAATGAGCTGCCAAGGGGTGAAGTGGGAGAACTCGTTATATGCGGTCTTGGTGTCGGACGAGGATATGTTAACCTGCCGGAGAAGACACGGGAGACATTTATTAATTTTAAGGGCATGCGTGGATACCGTACAGGAGACCTTGCATGCATTAATGAAAAGGATGAGATCGAGTTCCACGGAAGACGTGACAATCAGGTAAAGCTTAAGGGACTTCGCATTGAGCTTGATGAGGTCGAGAGGGCAATCGCACACCATCCTGATGTGAAGCTCGCAGCAGTCCGCGTATTTGATAACAGAATACTTGTGGGATATTATCAGCTGCAGAATAAGGAAAAGGTATCCACAGATGAGATGAAGGAATTTGTATCAAGGTCACTGGCCCATTATATGATTCCGGATGTATTTGTTGAGATGGAAGAGATGCCTCTAACTAATAATAACAAGATTGATCGAAAGGCCCTGCCACGTCCTGAAGTAAAGGAGGAGGTAGTACCGCCTCAGAATGAGACTCAGGAGAAGATTCTCACTGTTGTACAGAAGGTTTTCGAAGGAATAAATATTGGCATTACAACGAATCTTCACGAATTGGGTCTGTCTTCCCTTGACGCAATGCTGCTATCTTCTTCACTTGCAGAGGAGTTTGATGTCAACGTGCAGTTTTCGGATATCAATAATAATTCAACAATAGCCGAGCTTGAGAAAATGGTGCTTTCAAAGTCAAATAGAAGCAAAAAGGAAATGAAGGACAGCTACAGGATTGTGGAAGCACTGGAGCCTCTTGTGCAGGAGATACTTGAAGAAGACAACAACATGAACTTTAATCTCCCATGCTTACTTACAATGTCAAAGGAGATTGACGCAAGTAAGCTGCAAAAGGCAGTTTCATCTGTTTTGTCTAAGCATGAAAGCCTTTGGGCCGGCTTTGAGGAAAGGGACAACGTAAAATACATTTTAAGAAATAAGGAACATGGTGATTATTATCCTGAAATAACAGAAATTACAGAGGCTGAATTTGCCAAGCTAAAGGCAAAGCTAAAGCGACCGTTCTACTATAAGGATCTGTTATTCAGAGCTGAGATTTTTGTTACGGAAGCTCATGTTTACTTATTTACAGATTTCCATCATGTCATTTCTGATGGCGATTCCATTGAAATATTCATTGATGAAGTGATTCGCACATATCAGGGCGAGAGCATTGAAAATGAGACATATTCCGTATTTGACCAGCACAGTGAGTGCGAACAGTTTGTTGAAAACGGCGGAATGGCAAAGATTTACGCATATTATGATGAGCTTCTGGCAGGTGTTAAATATGACAATAATATGCTTAAAGATAAGAATGATGAGCAGTTTGCCCTCAATGTATTCAGAAGGAAGCTTGCATTTACAGCTGATGAATTGTCTCAGAAGGCAAAGAGCCTTCATATATCACCGTCGGTACTTATGATGGGACTTTCTGCAATTTATCTTGGAAATAAGGCAAAGGGCAATGACATCGAATTCCTGAATACCTTTAATGGCAGAAATGATTCGAGAAAATGGAATACAATTGCAGACCTGGCAGTTTTATGTCCTTTTGCAGTAAACTGGAAGCATGATACTACATTAAGGGAATTCTACACAAGCCTGCAGCGACAGGCCATGCTTGTGATGGGCTTACAGGAGCATTCCTTTAATTATCTTTATATTAATTATCCAAAAATACTTGAGTTTGGTTATGCATATCTTGAAGAAAAGGATGAATATATTATTGATGGAAAGACAGCAGAATGTGAGCTTTTGGCAGAGAGCGGCAGCGGCGGATTATTTGGAATCTATGAGGAAATAGTGGTAAATAACAAAGAGGTGTTCTTTAATGCTGAATATCGTTCCAACGAGTATGAAGAAGATAGCATAAAGGACTTCGCGGATAACCTTGAGAGATTATTTACTCTTATCACGCCGGATTCTACTGTGGGTAACCTGCTTTCTATTGAGGAGAAGGTATGAATGATACAAGCCTGGCAAAACACTTCACCATAAAGGACCTCATAAAATATACAGTGCCATCAATGTTTATGATGGTTGTATACAGTACTTATATTCTTTTTGATGGATTGTTTATTTCAAACTTTGTGGGTTCCACTGCTTATGCATCAGTAAACATGGTCGGTAATTATTTGCTTGTTTTTCCAGCTATTGGAACAATGATAGGCTCAGGAGGCTCATCGCTTATCAGTAAAACACTGGGCGAGGACAACAGGGAAAAGGCATCAGAAATTTTTTCCATGATCGTATGGTTGTCCATAATTCTTGGCTGTGTTTTTACCGGTATCTGCTTTAATTCAATAGAGTGGTCGGCAAGATTACAGGGGGCAGACGGTCAGTTACTTAAGGATTGTCTCGAGTACGGAAAAAATTGCATCCTTTTTTATCCTGTTCTACATTGTGCAGACGGAATTTCAGTATTTTTTTACAATGGTAGGAAAGGAAGGTCTGGGATTTGTATCTGCACTGCTTTCCGGAGTAATCAATATAGCATTGGATGCCCTGTTTATCATTGTATTTAAATGGGGGCTAACGGGTGCGGCAGTAGCATCACTTTGCGGAGTAGTGTTCGGAGGGATTTTTCCAATCCTCTATTTTACATTTAATAAGGAATTGTCAGTACGATTCGGAAAAATGACCTTCGAAATAAAGAGCATTATTCAGACGATGGTAAATGGTTCCTCTGAAATGGTAATCAATTTGTCTATGGCAATTGTCGGAATACTATTTAATTATCAGCTGATGAAGTATTCGGGCGAGAACGGAGTGGCGGCATATGGAGTAATTCAGGCTGTAGCTCTTATCTATATGGGAATGTTCCAGGGCTATTCCATCGGAGTTATTCCTGTTATCGGATATCAGTTTGGTGCGGGAAACAAAGAAGAGATAAGAAGCCTTTTAGCAAAAAGCCTCAGAATAGTATCATGCATGGGCGTGATCCTGTTTATTGCTTTGGAAATGTCTGTAGGCGGAGTCGTGAAAATATTTGTAGGATATGATGATGAACTGTCAATGCTTTCAGCAAACGGACTTCGTATTTATTCCACGGTGATGCTCTTTGCAGGTCTCAATATTTTTGCCTCGGGCTTTTTTACAGCGCTCAATGACGGACTTAATTCAGCGCTTATATCCTTTGTGAGGACAATGGTATTTCTGGTTGCCTTTGTACTACTTCTTCCGGTCTTCTTTGGAATCAACGGAATATGGATATCAACAACAGCGGCGGAGGTTTTGGCGGTAATTGTATCAGCGGTAATTCTGATTCGTAACAGGGACAGGTATACAGTGTGTTAAAAATAGGCAAAAAAATAACCCCTTTCATTAGACTTTGTTTTGTCTAACAAAAGGGGTTCACTTCATTATCTGGGAGCTCTTTTTTTGGACAAACTTTGCTGAAGCTTCTGGAATAAGGCACTGAGTAGCACTGTAGCGGCTAAATACAGTATTCCGCTGATATATACATTGTCGAGGTGGACGAACTCCTGCCACAAAAGGAGAGGAATCGTATGGAATATGAAAACATACATGCTGAGTCCGCCAAGATAAAGTGACGACTTAACAAAATGACTGTTTAGCCACCTGCTCACCACTCCACGGTCGAGGTCTGCCGAAATAATAATGATGGCAACAGGAATCAGGTAAAACATTAGATCAGGAGGGCTTATGATATCAAAGTTTAGGAAAACGGAAACGAAAACCGTTAGAAAGCTTAGAACGTTAAAGATGTTCCAATAGCGGTTGCGCCCTACCGTCCAGCCGTTTTTATCAGTGAGACGTTCTGAAATATGGTAAACAAAGGTACCAAGACTTATTCCTGCAAATGCACGAATTACACCAAGCATCAGACCGCCCAGAAACTGGTTTCCTACATCAATTGAACCATATGTCTGGATTATGTAGCAGTAAATAACCATCGCGGATATAGGTGCTACAACTCCTGAATAATCCCTCTCAAACCTGCGGGCAAGATAGTAGCACGGAACAAGGGCAATAAACATGGAGGAGAGAAACCAGCCCGGAATAACAAGGTAATCGATTCCAAACTGCGGATTATAATTAAAGCCTGCCATCTGCAACATCAGGAATTCCCATTTTCCGTGGAATAATTCCAAAAAACACTGTGCAAGGCTAAAGTCTGCCTTCAGAAACTGCCTTATAGCAAAGGTGAGAAGTGCTGCCGAAATATAACAACCCCAAATAGCCGAGGCCTTCTTAAGGGTGTAAAAAAAAGCATCATGGGCAGCAGGAAGCTTTGCCTTGTCCGAGGCTGTACAAATGCTCTTCATCATAAAGTAGCCTGAAATCATGAAGAACATTTCCACGAAATATACCGTATGGGTAAGTGAGTAACCGCTGTCCGGATAACAAAACTGTGTAAAATGTATGAGCGCCATGAAGATTGCGGCAAAGAACCGCATGAATTCAAGGCTTGCGCTACGACTGCTTTTCTTTTTGGTATTTGTTTCTGCCATATTCCACGCCCCCCTTTTATCTTATGATAGATTGTTTCCAAATTAAATACAACAAAAATCAGCAATAGACGTGGGAATCGAATCGGAAATCTGGTGGTTTATGGGACTTTTATGGGCAAAAAAGGCTAACAGAATGATATAAAGGGCTATATCTTCTCTGTTATTAGTACTTTTTATAAAGTTGTGATATAATTAACCGAGAATGTTAATTTGGAGGACTCTTATGGGCACAAAAGCAGATAAATTATATTTGGGAAATATTGTTACGCTGGACCTTCGTAATGCTACATTAAGGGCATTAACAGTTAAGGACGGACTTATTCAGTATGTTGGTACTGAGGAAATGGCTAGAAAGCTCTGTGATGAGAATACCGAGGTAATCGACTTTGGCGATAATTACATTTACCCGGGATTCATGGATGCACACTGCCACGGCTCACTTGCAGGTCCAAGACTTGCTTATCTTGCAAATCTTCAGGTTGGAAATAACTATGAGGATTATTTTGCAATCATGAAGGATTTCATGGCAAAGAATCCTGATAACGAAAGCTACCTTGGTGCAGGCTGGATGGTATTTGGTTCAGAGCCAAATGCTGCAATGCTCGATGAAATCTGCCCTGACAAGCCAATGGTATTAAACAGCTCTGACGGTCATACAATCTGGGTAAATACACTTGCAATGAAGAAGTTTGGCATTGACAAGGAATTTGCCAAGAAGTGGGGTCCGGGAATGGTTCACGTATATGAGGATGGCACTCCGACAGGTTATGTTTCGGAGGCTCCCGGTATGGCCATCATGCAGCAGGCAATGGAGTTTACAAAGGAAGAGCTTAAGGCTGCTTTACTTAAGTGGCAGGACTTCGCCCTTTCACTTGGCTTTACAGGATACTACGAGGCAGGCGCAAATGAAAAGCTCCTTAACTTATATGATGAACTTGATAAGGAAGGAAAGTGGAAGCTTCGCACATATTGCGGTTATATCATGAATGAGCTTTCAGATGATTATATTGCAGATGTTCACAAGGCAAAGGAAATGGCTGAAAAGTATAACAGTGAGCATCTCAAGGTTATCGGTGTTAAGCTCTTTATGGATGGCGTTCTTGAGGCTAAGACAGCATGGCTCCTCGAGGATTATGAGAACGATCCGGGCAACACAGGAGTTAAGCGTTTCTGTGACCATGACAGGGTTGTTGAATTATATAAGGAGTGTGCAAAGCTTGGACTTAACGTACACCAGCACTGTATCGGTGATGGTGCCGTTCATTTTGCACTTGACTGCATGGAGGAGGCTCAGACAGAGACAGGCAACATGGATATGAGAAACTGTATCGCCCACCTTCAGATGGTTTCACCTGAGGATGTAAAGCGTCTTACAGAGCTTAACTGTATCGCTGTTGTTGCTCCTCTTTGGATGTTCCGTGATGACAACGGCTTCTACCAGAATACAGTAAACCTCATCGGCGACAAGCGTACCTTCTACTGCTATCCGATGAACTCATTCGTAAGAAATTATGGTTCACTCGCATTCCATTCAGATTATCCTGTTTCACAGTCAGTATCTGTACCAAACTCTGTTTACATGGCATGCAAGAGAGCAAATCCGCACCTTGGTGCATACTATCAGTGGAATCCGGACGAGTGCATTACACGTGAGTATGCCCTTGCCGGCTTAACAATGGGACCTGCTTACTCATTCAAGCAGGAGGAGCATCTTGGATCTCTTATGATCGGATATGTTGCAAATATGGCAGTGTTTGATTCAGACTTCCTTAATGATGACCTTGAGAAGGTTGCAGATTCAAAGGTTGTTGCAACAATCGTTGATGGAGAGGTTGTTTACAGGGCATAAAGATTGTTTCGACAAGTAACACATGGCCTTGTTATTAAATTTATACAGAAATGTGAGGCAATTAACATGAAAAGAAAATTTTTAACTGTGATTGCTGCAGTTCTTGTTGCTTCAATGTGCTTAAGTGCATGTGGTAACAGTGCAGCAAATACAGCGACTACA
>JAUNDA010000072.1 GCA_030526295.1 Eubacteriales bacterium | reverse complement strand
CACTGAACGGTCCCGTAATGACAATAAGGAAATTCCCGGAGCCAATCACGATGGAAAAGCTCATAGGCTTTGGCACCGTGACACCGGAGGCTGCGGAGTTTATTAAGACACTCGTAAGGGCACGCTACAACATATTTGTATCGGGAGGCACATCTTCAGGTAAGACAACGCTTTTAAACGCACTGAGCGCGTTTATTCCAAGAGAGGAGCGGATTATTACGATTGAGGACTCCGCAGAGCTTCAGATAAACCATATCCCGAACATAGTAAGAATGGAAACAAGGGATGTTAACACAGAGGGAAAGGGAAGCATAGACATGTCGATGCTAATAAAGGCATCCCTTCGTATGCGCCCTGACAGGATAATCGTAGGTGAGGTAAGGGACAAATCAGCCTCCGACATGCTGGCAGCCTTTGACACAGGACACGACGGATCACTTTCAACAGGTCATGCCAATTCGGCGGCCGACATGCTCACAAGACTCGAGTCAATGGTTTTAATGGGTCTCGACATACCGCTTGACGCGGTAAGGCACCAGATAGGAGCAGCGATAGACATACTCATACACCTCGAGAGGCTTCCTGACCGCTCACGAAGGATTGTTGAAATCTCGGAGCTTAACGGCTACCACGACGGACACTACGAAATAAGCAGGATTTTCTCATATAGCACTGAGGAAAAAAGGCTTATTAAGACAGGAGAACTAAAAAACAGGTATAAGCTTGAAAGGGCGGGACTAAGGGCATGAATAAGGGCGTTGATTACAGCGAATATATCCTGACACCAAAGGACAGGCTTACCTACGGTCTGGCTGGTGTTGCAGGTGCGGCGGTGGTGGCCAGGATATTTTATAAAAGCCTTATGGTTTTCATAATCCTTGCACCGGTGTTTGCGGTAATACTTCCAAGGCTCATGAGAAAGAGCCTTAAGGAAAAAAGACTTGGGAGACTGTCATCAGAATTTAAGGAGGCGATGTCCATAGTAAACGGTTACCTCTCAGCAGGCTACTCGGTCGAGAATGCGTTTTCTGCAGCCATCTCCCCGATAAAAAACCAGTTTGGAAGGGACTCCGTGATACTTCCTGAATTTGTGCTTATTGTAAAGGGGTTAAAGATCAATAAGCCGATTGAGGAAATGCTCGGGGACTTTGCAAGGCGCTCAGGGAGCACTGACATAAAAAGCTTTGCGGAGGTTTTCCAGGCGGCGAGGCACTACGGCGGAAACATGGCTAAGATCATAGAAAAGACTACGGGAGTGATAAGGGAAAAAATGACAATCATGGAGGAAATAAAGACAATCACGGCTGCTAAAAAGTATGAACAGAAAATCATGACTGTAATGCCGCTTTGCATTGTACTATACCTTGATATCGCAACTCCCGGTTTTCTGGATGTGATGTATGAATCGCTTCCTGGACGTGTTGTAATGACACTATGCCTCGCTGCATCAGTCGGTGCCTACATGCTTTCAATGAAGCTACTCGATATAAAGCTATGAAATTTAAACCTACAAGGGAACAACTGCTTTGTATTCTCGTCGGATTCTTTTTTGCACTTATCCTTTTCCTAAAACAGGACAGGGGAACTGTAACGGAACTAAAAAGGCCAGGATACGGGGAGGAGGCAAAGGTCTACGAGCTGATAGTAAAGGATGAAAACGGAAGGGATACGGAGGTTAGCCTCACGGTATCAGGAATGGCATACAGCGAGGAAAGATTAAGGGAGATTTATCCGGAAATAGCCGGTATGATTCCAGAGCTCATTAAGGGAGAAAACGAATCGCTTTCACATGTAACAAGACCGCTAAACCTCATATTCGGAACCGAAATGTATCCAGGTATCAGTATTAAGTATAAGTCAGGTGATCCTACCGTTCTTGGAAGCGATGGAAAAATAGGGGAATTAACTGACTACGATGAGCATCCGCTTTACCTGAGCGTAACGCTTTCAAACGGAGGATATGAGGAAACCTATGACTTTCCGGTTACAGTCATAAGGGATGACGGGGCAGCATCACCTAAATCCTTTATGGAAAGAATAAGTGACATGGCAGGTGAGATTGATACGCTGACGATCTCGGATGATACATACATACTTCCAATTGAGCTAGACGGACAGAGGCTTAGGTTTAAATATAAGACGGACCTTTCACCCCTTATCATGATAGCGCTTGGAGTGGCAGCTGCAGTGATGCTTATGCTAAAGCCCAGGGAGGATGAAAAGAAGAGGAAAAAGGAACGTGAAAATGAACTTCTCTTAGATTACAGCGAGCTGGTGTCAAAGCTACTAATCTATATAGGGGCAGGACTAACAATAAGAAATGCCTTTGAAAGAATCGGAGGAGAGGGCGATGGCAGGGCCCTTTATGAGGAGATAAATATACTTAACAGAAATCTCTCAAATGCCATCCCTGAGGGTGAAGCCTATATGCAGTTCGCGAGATCCTGCGGCCCAAGGTGCTATATAAGGCTCGCATCAATTTTAGAGCAAAACAGGAAGACAGGTGACTCGTCCGTAATAGCCGCACTGGAGCTTGAGATGGAGGAGGCCTTCGAGCAAAGGAAAAACACGGCGAAAAGACTGGGTGAGGAGGCAGGAACAAAGCTTCTTCTTCCGCTCATGATATCGCTTGTGACGGTAATGGTAATAGTTGTAATACCCGCAATAATGAAAATGAATTAGGAGGAAAAGGATGAATTTTTGGTTAATGAACGGACTTAGGGAATTTTGGGAAGACGAGAACGGAATGGGGACAATCGAAATTGTCCTGATAGTGGTCGTGCTCATCGGACTCGTGGTTGTATTCAAGGATGGAATAGGAAAGCTCCTAGACAACATCTTTAAATCAATCAATTCGCTCAGTAACAGTGTTACAGGGTAACAGAAGGCTAAGCGGAGCCATCTCCATATTCCTTGCACTGGTCTTCACTCTTTGTGCTTCACTTATCCTTGCCTCAGTTGAGACCGCACGGTCAAAGGGCGCAAGGACATATCTTACCATAGCGGCGGATTCAGCCGCATGCTCACTATTTTCACAGTACCATCTGGAACTATTCGAGGACTACAGGATCCTCGGCCTTGAGGAATACTCGGAGGACGAGATAAAGGATGAGATGCTTTCATTCATAAATCCCTACATGAGTCTTCCCGTAAGAAACTGGTACGCACTAAGTACCGATAAGAACGGGATAAGGATAACTGACTCCGTCCGGATGACTGAAAACGGAGGAAGACCCTTTATCGAAAACGTGACCGAGTACATGAAGCTTGGAGTCATTAAGGGACTCCTTAGTGAAAACGAGGCAGCAGAGCTTATTACACAGATCCTTGACGCAAGGGGAGTTGGCGATGCGGCGGATGACTTCTCGCTAAGCTTTAAGGAGGTAAACAGGCTTGAAAAGGTTCTTTTAAACCTGGAGGACGAGATTGATAAGAGCACAAAGGGCATAAACGAAGCTGTTTCCGCCGTGGAAAGCTATAATTACACCGCCTTTTGCAGGGCCTCGTCAAAGGCTGACCGGGCGCTTTCTGAAATCCCCGGACTTACCGAGAATTTCTATAGTGCAGCAGATTCCCTGCGGGCGAGGCTTGAGACAACAAGGGCTGAGCTTGGAAACAAGCTTGCAGGAGGCGAAATAAGCGCTGAATCATATGAACTCCTTTTATCGGAGATAGAGTCCTTTGACAGATATACCGAGAAAAACGGTGAGGTAAGAAACGAGATCGGGGACCTGCCGGAGAAGGCGGATAAGCTTAAGGAGAAACTTTACCAGTTAAGGGAAGAGGCAGAGGCGGCAGAGGACTATGTTAATTCATGGGTTCCGGGTGAAATTCTTGTAGGCTATACGGTGCCAAAAACCGAGGGTGAGAAGCCCATGCCAATCTACGAGGAGGAGACTCTTGACATAGGAGGCGTATGGAGAACTGCCGTTGGAATGTGTGCCGGGCTCAAGCCGATAGAGGTTTCGTTTAAAAGCGGGATTAAGAATCCCGAAAAGAAAAGTGCGCTTGAAAGCGTAAATAACCTTTTAAATGGCGAGCTTCTGGAGCTTATGCTTCCGTCAGGCAAGCGAATCAGTAAGGAGGCAATAAATCTTTCCGAGGCTCCGTCAAAAACAGGTTCATCGGAATGTGAGATTAATATCATAGAAAACATCCTGATGAGCGAATATGTGCTCATGTTCCTAAAATTCTATGACGACGAAAAGGATTTGCCCCTTGAAGCCGAGTATGCGCTTTACGGTAAGGAAAGCGACCATGCAAATCTTTCGCAGGCAGCAGCTGACCTCGTTAAGCTTAGAACCGGAATGAATCTTATATTTCTTCTTAAAAATTCCGCAAAAAGGCACGAGGCGGAGGCAATGGCAACGACAATCACGGGCCTTGCCGCGGGAACACCGCTCGGACTAATAATGACCTTTTTCATTATTAGCGTCTGGGCACTTGCACAGGCGGTTCTTGATGTAAGAGACCTGCTTGACGGTGAAAGGGTGCAGCTTATGCACGATGAAAGAAGCTTTTACCTGACGGCAGAGGGAATACTAAGCATCGGAACGCAGCTAAAGAAAAAGAGGGACGAGAGCCTTAAGGGGCTTAACTACCGTGAGTACCTCAGAATTCTTCTTTTAATAAACATGAAGAGCCAGCTATGCATGAGGATAATGGACATCCTTCAGCTTAACTTAAGGGAAAAGCAGGAGGACTTTCTCATGGCTAGGCTTTATACGAAAATTGATTTTGTGATTGAGGCCGAAAGCACACATGTGTTTTACGGTTCTAATAAGTATCGGTTTAATACGGTTACATCTTATGGTTATTAGCGGAGGCGGGTGAATAATCCCGGTAAGAAAAGCAGGAATGGAAAACCTTAGACAAGTTAAAAAATGCAATCTTACAGGGACAGCGGGACTGCATGGCCTAATTAAAAAAATCCTGGGATTACGCCTTGCCTCCTCTTTAACGATAGAAGCTGCCGTGGCACTTCCCGTTTTCATTGTAGCAATGGCCACACTCATCTATCCCCTAAAGGTAATGGATGAGGAACGTGAAAAGCTCATTGAACTTGAAAAAACCGCAGAAGCGCTTAGCACGGTTTTTAATCCTGAAACGATAGCCGGGGAAGGGAACGAGTCCATAATGCTGACTAACTGGATCACTCCCGGACCCGGCATAATCGGAACGAGGGTCATAGTCTCTTCAAAAAGGGCGTGGATAGGGAGAAAGGGCGGAAGCGGAAGGGAGTATCTGGGAAAGGACACAAATGAAGGCAATGAGGAAGACGAAAATGATGAAATCGTATATATTGCAAACAATTCCGCACAAAGCAGCGTCTTCCATGTGAATATAGACTGCCATTACATTTCCAATAAAAACATAAGGGCAGTCAGCTATGAAAGTGCCACAGGCCAAAAATACAGGGCCTGTGACAGCTGCCATCCCGGAAAGGGTGGAACAGTATATATCTTCCCGGGAGGTGACAAATTCCATGCGGGAAGTGACTGCAGGGCACTTAGGTCATACGTCAGGGAAATGAAAAAAAGCGAGGCTTTGGAAAGGGGGTTAAGACCATGTTCGTCATGTGGCTAAGACTTGGGGCATCGTTTGTATTCTCGTTATGGTTTGCATACGAGGATCTTAAATACAGATATATAACCTTTATCCCTCTTGTGATTCTTGCAATGGCGGGAGTGATGGTTTCTGTCATAAGTGGCCGTGATTTTCTTTCCATAGTCTACGCACTTATCCCAGGTGCACTTTTATGCCTTATGTCATTTGTATTAAAGACGGGACCCGGAATCGGTGACGGACTTTATTTTCTCGTAATGGCACTATTTTTAAATATCGGCGAGCTCGGCATCCTCCTTCTTACAACGCTCCTTTTTGTCTGCTTATTCGGGCTCGCCATATCGGTATTCAAAAATGCGAGGAACATGAAGCTGCCGCTTCTTTCTTTTGTGCCACCCGCACTGCTTCTTATGGCAATAGGAGGGGTGCATGCATAGGTTAAGAGCATCGCTATCTGTTGAGGGTGCGCTTGTGATGATAACGGTGCTTACCTCCATCGGAATCATTTTTGTAAATGCAATGAAGCTCTCGGACAGGGTTACGATAAACTCGGTGAATACTGAGGGAAGCGAATTTAAAAGGCACGGATTTGATACGGAAATTCTGGAGCGTGAGCTTGACTTGCTCATATGTACTGAGAATCCAGGGCTAAGTATACCTGAATCACTGCCGATACGACCGGAGGCGGTGCTTCGTGCAAGGTCTTTAATAGACGGATTAGGAGGAGAAGGTGAAAGCAACGATAAAGAATCTCCATGATGAAAAATACCTTTATGTTGAGCATGAGCTAAAAGATGTGGAGGATGCATTTGAGACAAGGATGCTCATGTGCCTAAGTCATAGACTCCTGCTCGAAAGAAGCAGGCTTGATGACGCCTTCTTTGTAACAGGGCTCATCCCGCTAAGCGAGGTGCTAAAAAACAGAAGCGTCGGGATAGAGGATATAAGAAGGATTCTCGTGACGGTAAATACATGCATCTCATATATGTCTGAGCAGCTCCTTGACGATTCCAATATAGCACTGGAGCCTGATCTTATATTTACTGACGAAGAAATGGGCTTTTTTAAGTTCTGTCCGGTGCCAGGCTCTGACGCATCCTTTGCAATCCGAATAAGGCCTCTGCTTTTTATGCTCTTTTCAAAGCTTGATGAATCTGGGGATTCACTTAAGACGGGAATGAAGCTCATGAAAACCTCGATGAGGGAGGATTTCATGATGCATGACCTCTTGAGGGTGTTCTCCAGTGCTGAAGCGATACCGTATGAACAGCCTTTTGGACATGACAGAACCATGGAGAACAAAGAGGAGGTGGTGGAAGAGCCGAAGGGTAATGCTCATACAAATGAAATAGATGCACTCTTTTTGGAGGATGACGATGCTGATGATGGACTTTATAAGCCGGTGGAGAAGAAATCTTTCTTACAAGGAATCATGGACAGGCTATCAGGCGGAAAAGAAGGAAAAGCTAAGGATGATAAAAAGAAAGGGAAAAGACTAGGCACAGAAGGGAAATCCGCACAGAGGCAGGAAACTGACGAAATCTCCGCAATAGGTGGGAAAAGGGTAACCTTCGGAGCTGTACTTTTAAAGATTCTCATCTCTATTGTGATAATGATAATCGGACTTATAGTGGTTCTTTATGTGAAGGGGCAGCAGGCACTCTTTAGGAGCCTGCCACTCTTTGGCATAATTTTGTCGGTGATTATCTTTTATAACACGGTTTCATTCATACTTGAAAAAAGAAAAAGTGTCAAAATCCTTGACCAATCGTAAAAAATGTGTTATCTTGAGTAGGCTCTGGTATGGCTAAGCCCTCTGCCGGATGTAAACTGCCTGAAATGATAGGGCAGATGATATATACAAAAGGCGACATAGCCAAGTGGTAAGGCGTGGGTCTGCAACACCCTGATCACCAGTTCAAATCTGGTTGTCGCCTCTCAAAGCTTCCATAATGAATGGGAGCTTTTTTCTTGCGGTTTTTCAGAATTAATGAACTAGGGATTTCAAATATACCACGAGTATTAAGTTGATTTTGTAATGATAGTGTATTACAATATACATATATCAGTATTAGGAGGAATAAGATGGATAATATGTCTATGGTTCAGGCAAGAACACCTGAAAAACTTAAAGCCAATGCATCAGAAGTTCTGGACCAGCTTGGCTTGAATCTTTCGACCTATATAAATATGGCTTTGAATCAGTTGGTGATTCAAAGAAGAATTCCTTTCGAGGTTGGTCTTGATGCGAGACATTATACCGACAGGGAAGCAGTTGATGAAGTGACTGCAACAATGAGGATGGAGGGGTTTGAACTAAAACAGGAAGAAATTGATATGCTAAAAGCATGCAGAAAAGGGAATATAAGCAGTGAAGAACTTAGAAGGAAGTTTATTGCGGAGGCCTGAATATGGCAGATACAATTTATTGCTACCCAAACTCAAACGTGCTGAAAAATATATGGTAAACTTATCACCGGATATTTTTTCAAAAAGACTGGCGTATTATTTGTCTGAAATAAATGCCTTACATCCGTTCCGCGAGGGAAATGGAAGGACCCAGCGTGAATTTATAAGGTCTTTAGCCGCCAAAAACGGGTATCATGTAAAATTCTCAAACATAACAGAAGAAGAGATGCTTAATGCAAGTAAGGCTTCATTTCTTAGGGATTATTCGCTGATGGAACGTTTGATTGAGAAGACGCTTCACTGAGAATGGAAATTGTGAAAATGCTTTTCAAGTAATAATTTCGACAGAAATACTTTATAGAAGGTATATTTCATATTTAACTTAATGGTGATATAGTACACTTGTATTTATGACAGAACACATGGAGGGAATGAACCATGATTAAATCAAGAAGACTTGGTATAGCGATACTCGCCGCAGCTTTATTTTCAGCTATGTTTGCAGTAACTGCAAATGCGGACTGGCAGAAGATGAATGACGGCAGATATACCTATGTAAACAACGGACAGAATGTAAAGAGCGACTGGATCCGTGTAACCGGCAATGACGGTGTAAACACCTACTACTATATGGATGCCGAGGGTTACATGGTAACAGGCTGGTACAAGATTAATGACAACTGGTATCTCTTTAAGTCATCAGGCGCAATGGCAACAGGCTGGAGACAGGACGGCGGAGTATGGTACTATCTTGACCCGACAACCGGAAAGATGGCAAAGGGATGGCTTAACCTCAACGGCAAGTATTATTACTTAAGGTCATCAGGCGCAATGGCTACAGGCTGGAGACAGATGGAAAATGCATGGTACTACTTCCAGGAGGACGGCTCATGCGTTATCTCAAAGTGGGCACAGATCAATGACAAGTGGTACTGCTTCGGTGCTGACGGTAAGATGCAGACAGGCTGGTACAAGCAGGATAACAGCTACTACTACCTCAATACAACAGGCGAGCTCATGACAGGCTGGCTCAAGGATTCGACAAACAATGTGGTTTATTATTCAGACCTCTCAACAGGTATCCTCTGCCAGAACACATGGAAGCAGGTTGACAATTACTGGTACTACTTCGGTTCAAACGGTGCAATGGCTACAGGCTGGCTCAACCTTAACGGTACATACTACTACCTCCAGGCTGACGGCAAGATGGCACAGAACACAACACTCAACATAGACGGAGTGAACTATAGCTTTGCTGCAAGCGGTGCATATACTGGAAACCAGGCTTCAAATAATACTACTCCAGGTGGCGCGTCAACACAGGGACCTGGAAGCACGATGGGTGCTAACACAACTGGCCCTGGTGCAACAGGTAACACTGGTGTAACAAACGGACCGGGATCAACAGGAACTTCCTCAACAGGTACAACAGGCCCGGGTTCAACAGGTGCAACAGGCCCTGGAAGCTCTGCATCAACAGGTAATAACTCACCGATGGGCAGCGGCTCAACTGGTACAACAACAGTGATTGAACCAGGAAGGACAGACGGCCCTGGCAGATAATATAAACTGCACCGGTTCATTCACCAATACTTAAAAAACAGTCCTCTTTTCGGAATAAACCCCGGAAAGAGGATTTTTTTAACTCTTAATACAATTCTTATGAATTTATGAAGATGGATAATATTACCGTTTCTTAATCCACGTAAGAATTTCTTAATAAATCGTCATCTTTTGTCTATATCATTCCTAAAAGGGCTGTTGTATACTAACGCCATCACAAGGGAAGAGGTTCTATGGAACTTAAATTATTAAGAAACTTTGTAGATTATTAAAAAAAGGTATTGATAATTTGACAGTAAAGTAGTATCATCTACCCGTAACATTAAAATGCCGTATACTCATAATGCGGTAAAAAACAATTTAAAAGGAGAGTGCACTTATTATGAGAAAGTCAACAAAACTCGCTGTTGTATTCGCAGCAGCAATGCTCCTTGTTGTTGGATTCGCTATGACTGCAATCGCTGGAACAGCTCACTGGGACAGCTCAACAGGACAGTGGCAGTATTTCAACGCTGATGGAGATTTAGTAACTAATGATAAGGTTAAGTGGCAGGGTAAGTACTACTTCGTTGACGAAGATGGTAACCTTGTAACAAACAAGCTCTGGGAGTTTGATGGTGCAAGATATTACACAGACGCTAATGGTAACCTCGTAACAGGTTGGGCTAAGGTTCCGGCTGACGAGACAGATGAGGAGCTCGGAGTAACATACAGATGGTATTACTTCCAGTCTTCAGGTAAGGCTTTCACATCTGACAACTATGCTGCTGGTGTTACTTACAAGACAATCGACGGAAAGAGATATAAGTTCGATACAGACGGAAAGATGCTCT
>JAUNDA010000006.1:36553-53185 GCA_030526295.1 Eubacteriales bacterium | reverse complement strand
ATGAACGCTCGGGGTCCTCGTCGGCAATTGACGGAGCCTTCTCCTCTATCTCGATTCCGCTCTTTCTGTCAAGTCCGAACATTGCCGCATACTTTGCAAGAAGCTCGTTTCCGACAGTTGTCGAGTATACGGGCTCGATTGTGTCGGTGTCGATGTAGGTTGAAAGCCTGTGGCCGTACTCTGCAAACGCATAGTTACACGAATGCTCAATTGCCTCCTTAACGGTAAGCGGTCCGTGACCAGGTCTTCCGATCCAGCAGCTGATAGGCGGTGATACTTCTTCATAAACACCCGTATCGACAATCTTTTCCTCAGTTGTTGCCTTATGCTCCTCGAGCACGGCTACCGCAGAGATTGGCTTAAAGGTTGAACCCGGTGCCTTATTTGTCTGTGTTGCCGAGTTAATTAGAGGCAGTGACAGGTCGTTAATGCACTTATTAAAGTAGTCTGTATCCGTAATCTTATTGTTATCGTATCCAGGATACGTAACAAGTGCCTTTACCTGTCCCGTCTTTACATCCGTTATTACAACGGAACCCATGCACGGGTCGAGGGCTAGCTGAGCCGGTGTAATATCAATGTCGAGTATTCTCTCGATAAAGAAGCTGTAAGCATACTCCTCATCACCCTCTGAAAGGGCGTTGATTGCGTCGGCGTCATATGCGAGGATTCCCTGCTCAAAGAGCGCGAGCATGAGTTCCTTTCCGCTTATCTCGTCGTTTATGATCATGTATTTATAGATAAGCTTGTCAAACGCCTCATCGTCATTTATCTGTGCGATGATAACGTCACTTATCTTTGAGTAGATGAACTTTGAGTCAGAGTACTTGCCGGCTCCAGAGGTATCAAGTGCCGAGATGTTAATCCAGCCCTCTGCTATTCCCTTTAAGAGGTAGTCCCTAAGCGAAATGTCATTATCCTTCCACTTTAGGTAAGTCTCACCGTAGGTATCGATCTTACTCTTATCGACGATGTCACTTGTTGTGAGGAAATCGTAGATGTAGGCCATGTATGAGATGTACTCGTTTGTAAGCTCAGACATCTTTGAGTCGTTATCGGTTAAAAGCTCATATGACACACGGCTAAGGACCGTAGACTTATGCTTTTTAAATGAGCGGTAAATGCTCTTTTCATTGACACCCGCGAGTAAATCTCCAAAGTGCGGTGTTGAAAGGATGTTGTTGTTTATGAGCTGGTAGTAGGCATCATCTATTGAAATTACAACGTCTGACGATGATTTCGGGATGATGATCTCACTTGCGGGAAGGTTTACTATCTTATTTGCAAGCACTGCCGCAAGCGACTGCTCAAGAAGGTGGTACGTACCAATCTGCAGGTTCTGGTCGATTGTGAGGTAGATGTCATTTCCCGCATTTGGGTCTGATTCCTCGATGATGTCAAGGATCTGTCCCGTAGAGTCAACGTGCATCCTCTTCATGCCCTTTTTACCCTGAAGCTCGGTCTCCATCGATTTCTCGATTCCCGTGGCTCCGACGATGTCGGTAATCTCATACTCCGAGTTATATATCTTAAGCTCATCAAGCTGCTCATAGTCCTTGATGGCTCCCGTGTATCCGATGATATGCGCAAAGTACTTTGCGTTATTGTATTTTCTTATGTAGGTTTCCTCTACGCTTATACCCTTTAGGTCACCTGCGTTTTCAAGAAGGTCCGCAACGCAGTACTCGTCAATGTCCTTGGCGATTGTCGTTGTCTCATATTTCTGGAACGCAGTCTGACGCATCGTAAAAAGTATCTTTACCATGTCTAGAAGCATCTTGTCACTTGGGATAATCGGTGAGCCGTCAGTATCCTTAATCGCATTAAACTTATAGGAGTCGATTTTAAGGTCAAGAAGCTCCTTAGCAGTAACATTTGATGTATACTTTTCCTTTGTGTCTAGGTCAGCTGTCTTAATGCCGTAGACGTTTGCGACAAATCGCTTTCTTGCGGCCTCGGACCTTGTAGTGTAGTAATACTCTCCGTCCTCGTTCATGTCTACGTAAAAGGCTGTCGTAATCTTTACGCCATGCTTTTCAAGTATTGAGGCGAGCCTGTAAAGCATCACATTACGGGCATTGTAATCATTTGCATAAGCGCCGTTATCGGCGATTGTAACGTTATACGAGAGCTTATTGTACGCAAGCAGGTTTCCGTTTGCATCATAGATGTTTCCACGTGAGCCTGCGGTATAAACGGTTCTCTCAATCTTTGAGATAAAGTCAGAGGAAAACTCCTCTCCCTGGACAATCTGGAGGTTATATAGCCTTACACCAAGCACCACAAAGAGCGCAAGAAAACAAAACGTAAGTATGATAAGCCTTATCTGTCTTGGCTTATCAAGCCACGCCCTGAAATCCTCTATAAATTGGTCGAAAGCACTACGCAACATTTTGTCCGCGTTTATCCTCTTTTATGTCCATGATTCGATTTGCCTTTAAGAGTACCCTGTAGAATAAAAGTGTCAGGAGCACTGAGAAAAGCACCTCGGGAAATACAGTGTTTATGATGGTTGACCATACGTTTATGTGTCCAAGCTGCAGGTACTTAAATAAAATCATGCCCGCATTAAACACTAGCTCACTCGCGATGCAAAGAATTACGGGGAGCGTCAGGTAATCATCATAATAAAAATTTGTGAAAAGTCCGTTAACAAAACCGACTATGATGTATAAAAGCATGAAAAAGCCAAACGGGACATTCGTATAGAATAGGTCCATGAATAGGCCTGACAAAAGCCCGCAGAACATTCCCTGCACCGGTCCGTAGATAAAGCCAAACGAGAAAACACAGAATAAAAGAAGATTCGGCTCCGTCGTAAGCACTTTATTGAACGGGAAAACACATGTCTGCAGTAGGAAACACACAAGTATCAGGACAATGTTTATAAGTTCTCTTTTAATAAGCTTTTTAATTTTCATCTTTTACCGTCACACCGGTATCGATCTTTACCTGTTTAATGATTAATACCTCCTGCAGGTTTTCAAAATCAGCGACCGGAATGATTCCGCCCGACTTTGAAAGGTGCATGGAGTTTACCTCGATTCCGTTTGCATATCCGATGAGGATACCCGGGAGGTACTTTGTACTAAGGTTTGAAGTTACAATCGGGTCACCGTCGTTAATACGCGCGTATTTATCGATGTTTGATAGCTCCAGTAGTCCGTTCTCATACATCCTCGTATTTCCCCTTACAAGGCATGTCTCGTTACTAATCTGGCTCATCGCGTAAACGGTTGACTCGTCATCGAGGATTGACCTTACTACCGAGTAGTTATTATTTACCTCGATTACTATTCCAAGAAGTCCGCCGCCGCTAAGGACGTTCATGCCGACCTCTATTCCGTCTGAGATACCCTTATCGATTCTAAATACCGAGAACCACTTTCCTGCCTCCTTTGCAATGACCCTCGCCGCAACCTTTTCGTACTCGGCATAGGCGCTGTCAAGCTCGTAAAGCTTACGTAGGCGGTTTAACTCCTCGGCATCGCTTTTAAGCGCATTGTTCTCCTCCGTTAAAAGGTCGATGCGCTTAAGTAGCTCCGTATTCTCGTCATATACCCTCTTCTTGTTTGCAGCCTCACGGATTGTACCGTTAACCGTGTTTCCAACGTTATTAACGGCCTTTTCAACGGGAGTGAGTATGACATTGGCATATTTTCTCACAGGTCCGATGTACTCGGGCTTAATGACGCTTACAATCATTAAAATGAAGCAGAATATTACGAGAAAGGTAAATATGTATTTGGATATCTTGTTTTCCATAACTTACTATTAAAGGTTCATGAGGTTCTCAACAGACTTCATTACTCCAAGCTTTGCATGCGGGTAGTTGATTCCGCCCTGGTAGAATACCCTGTACGGGTCACGAAGCGGTCCGTCGGCACTAAGCTCGATTGATGATCCCGATGTAAAGGTTCCAGCCGCCATGATGATGTCACAGTCGTAGCCAGGCATTGCATCAGGCTCAGGCATGAACATCGAGTCAACCGGTGAGGCCTTCTGGATGCCCTGGCAGAATGCGATGAGCTTCTCCCTTGACTTTAGGTCAATAAGCTGGATGATGTCATGACGTGTTTCATTGTATCTAGGTGATACGTTATAGCCAAGCTTCTCATATACGCATGAAAGAAGCACTGCGCCCTTTACTGCGGCTGCCGTTACAATAGGTGCCTGGAAAAGACCCATGAAGAGCGGCCTGTTGTTTCCAAGTGACGGTCCAAGCTCACGCTTTAGGCCTGGTGCCGTGAGTCTCGCTGCAGCTAGCTCAACGCATCTTTCCTTACCTACGATGTAGCCGCCTACAGGTGCGATTCCGCCTCCTGGGTTCTTTATGAGTGAGCCTACAACCATGTCGGCTCCAACCTCTGATGGCTCCTTAGTCTCCGTAAACTCGCCGTAGCAGTTATCGACCATGATTGTTACGTCAGGCCTAAGCTTTCTTATAAACTCGATAAGCTCACCAAGCTCATCTACGCTGTATGATGGTCTTGCCTCGTAGCCTCGTGAACGCTGAATCTCAACGAGCTTAGTCTTTTCAGGGATTTCAGCCTTTATCCTGTCAAAGTCAAAGCTTCCGTCTGCCTTAAGAGGCGTATATGCAAAATCGACATTGTAATCCTTAAGGGAACCCTCGGCTCCGTTAAGACCAAGAACAGTCTGGAAGGTGTCATATGGCATTCCGCAAGGTGAGTAGATAACGTCACCTGGCCTTGTGTTTGATGAAGCCGCGATGAAAAGTGCGTGTGTTCCGCATACGATCTGGCTTCTTACAAGTGCCTCGTCTGTCTTAAATACATCAGCGTAAACGCACTCAAGCGTATCCCTTCCGATGTCATTATAGCCGTATCCCGTTGTCTCAACGAGGCAGGCCTCCGATACCTGGTTCTTCTGGAAGGCAGCAATTACCTTATACTCATTATACTCCGAGATTGCATCAATTTTTGCGAAGTTTTCCTTAACAATGCTTTCACATTCGTTAACCAGGTTTATTGTTTTTTCACTGATGTTAAGTTTACCAAAGATTTCTTCTGAGTTCATTACTTGTGTCTCCCTTGCTTACATCTATCCAAATTGCATTCTTTTCGCGCTTAAACCATGTTATCTGGCGCTTTGCATAGCGGCGCGTTCCTGTCTTAATCTGCTCAACGGCTTCTTCTAAGGTGCAGTTACCCTCTAGGTATGCGACTATTTCCTTATAGCCTATTCCCTGCATTGAAACCGCTGTTTTGTCGGTTGTCTTAAGAAGCTCTTTAACCTCATTAAGAAGGCCAGCCTCCATCATCTGATCCACTCTTCTATTAATTCTTTCCTTAAGGCGCTCCCTGTCGTCTGTTAATACAAAGAGGCGGTAATCGAAGGGCGAGTTGTTTTTATTCTCTTCAAGCTTTTTGTTATGCTCAGAGATTTTCTCGCCGTGAAGCCTATAAAAGGCTACACCCCTTACTACCCTTTTAATGTCCTCCTTAGGTATCTGCGCCGCATACTCGGGATCACATTCCTCGAGAAGCCTATGGAGTGCCTCTATGCCGTTTTCCTCGCCGTATGACTTAAGCTCTTTTCTTATCTCGCTATCCTCATCCTCCTCAACAAATTCGATGTTATAGAGGAGGCTTTGGATGTAAAAGCCCGTACCGCCGCATACAATCGGAATTTTTCCGCGTGAGCTTATATCCTCGGCTGCCTTAAGCGCAAGCTCCTTAAAGATATATGCATTGTACTTATCGCTTGGGTCAAGGATATCGATTAGGTGGTGTGTAACACCGTCCATCTCCTCCTTAGTTACCTTTGCGGTACCTATATCCATGCCGCGGTATACCTGCATGCTGTCGGCAGAGATTATTTCAGTATTTAGTTCCTTTGCAAGGGCGATGGCAGCAGCTGATTTTCCCACTGCAGTCGGGCCTGCGATAACTATTAATTTCATCCCTTAAAGAATCCTTTTAAACATCCTGTCAAGATCGGCACGGCTGTAACGAACAATAACCGGCCTTCCGTGCGGACAGTTATACGGGTCATCGAGAGTCAGAAGCTCGTCTATTAAATATCTCATTTCAGCCTCTGAAAGTGAGTTATTTCCCTTAACGGCTGCCTTACATGACATGCTCGCTATCTTACTCTTTAGTACCTCAGGGTCACGCGGAAGGTTTCTTTCCTCGCTAAGCGTATCGATAAGCTCTGTTAAAAGCTCTTTAGAGCTTAGCTCTGGTAAGGATGCTGGTACTGCCCTAACGATAAAGTCATTATCACTGTCCTCGTCGATTTCAAAGCCAAGTGAATGAAGCACACTGAGGTTATTTCGTAGTGAAAGTGCCTCCTGCGCAGACAAGGTCATAAGCACAGGGATAATCATCTGGGAATCCATCTCCCCGGCTTCTTCCTTAGCCTTTACCTTTTTCATTAGCCTTTCGTAATTAACCTTTTCATGCGCCGCATGCTGGTCGATTAGGAAAAGCGCATTGTTATACTCGATTATCCAGTAGGTGTCAAACACCTGCCCGAGGAACCTGTAATATGGCCTTGATTCCTTACTTAGGAACCCGGTATCAAGCTTAATCTGCTCGTAGGTGTTATCCTGCGTGAAAAACGCCGTACTTTTACCTGTATGGTTTGTGTTTAACTCAGTATTATTACCATTATTAAACTGAGCACCGTAACCAGCGTTTGTATTTGAAGCCTCATTTATTTGAGCCTGACCGTTAGTATTTATGTTCGTCTGAGCATAGCCGTTGCCTACCGTATTAGGCTGAGCATCATGGCTCGTGCCCTTCAGCTCATTCTGAGCACAGCTTCCCGACTCTGAAATAACATTTGTTATGCCGTCATTAACTTTGTTAACTGAATTATTATTATAATTATTAACTTCTCCGTACGAGGATGCATTTAACGCATTACCGCTTGTGTAATTGCTATCATACACATTGCCAGAGCTTACTGATGTGCTAAAGCCCGGGCTTACGGATGTACCAAAGCCAGTCCCATCAGAACCATAAGCCTTATCTGTAACACCTTCGTCAGATGTTTTTGACTCGTGTCTTGTCGCAGCAGTTATTTCATCAAGCTTACCCTTTAGTAGCTCAATAGCCTTATTCTGGAAGGGCTCTGCCTTTAGACCTGCAGTTTCCTTCTGGATTTCCCTAGCTGTTGTTGCCTTCTCAACTACTGCCTCTGCGATATGCTCCCTATGCCTAAGTGCATTAAGCACACTCTCATATACAAACTCGGATACCGCGAAATCGTCAGAGAAACGAAGCTCTGATTTTTTAGGATGTATGTTTACATCTATCTTACCAGGGTCAATTGTGAGCTTAAGAATCGTAAACGGGAACTTATGCTGCATGAGGTATCCGTCATAGGCTGTCTCGATTGCATTGTCGATGACCTTACTTCTAACGTGTCTGCCATTAACAAAGTAAATTTCATAGTCCCTTTTTGAGCGTGACATAAGTGGCTTTGCGATATAGCCCTCGAGACTCATCGTTTCGTTTTTCGCACTTACCTCTATAAGCTCCCTTACGGTGTCGCCGCCGTAGACCGTGTATATTACGTCACGGAGCTTTCCATTTCCAGTTGTATGGAAAAGTGCCTTGCCATCACTTACAAACGAAAAGCTTATATGCGGGAATGAAAGGGCCATCTTTTCAACTATGTCCCTTACGGCTGTTCCCTCCTGGTTGGCAGACTTAAGAAAGTCACGCCTTACAGGCACGTTATAGAAAAGGTCACGGACGATGATTGTCGTTCCGTCAGGTACACCGATTTCCTTTAGGCTTTTTTCGATGCCTCCCTCTATAAGGTACCTGTGGCCTGTTATGTCCTCTTTTCTCTTTGTGATTAGCTCAACCCTTGAAACTCCGCATATCGATGCAAGCGCCTCGCCTCGAAACCCCATCGTGAGGATGCTTTCTAAATCCTCTGCCTGCGTGAGCTTACTAGTTGCATGCCTTACAAAGGCTATTGGTATCTCCTCGCCTGCTATTCCGCAGCCGTTATCGGTAACCCTTATAAGCTCGACGCCGCCCCTACGGATTTCTACGCTAACTGCCCTTGCACCCGAATCAACCGCATTATCAATAAGCTCCTTAACCACATTGGCAGGGCGCTCAACCACCTCTCCGGCGGCGATTTTGTCGATTGTTTCTTTTGAAAGGAGTCTTATCATACCTTCTTTTTAAGTTCGTCTATAAGAAGCAGTGCTTCAATTGGTGTAAGCTTTGTTACGTCTGTTTTCTTTATCCTGTCAATAACCTCTGAATCGGTCCTGTTAACAGGTGCCACATACTCGGTATGCTTAACCTTTGACATGTCGATTTTTGCGATGTCATTTGACTCAAGCTGATATGCGATGTTTACGGCCTCGTCGATAACCTCCTTCGGGATTCCGGCAAGCTTAGCAACAGCGATTCCGTATGACTTATCAGCGCCGCCCTTCACGATTTTTCTAAGGAATACGAGGTCTCCCTCATTCTCCTTAACTGCGATGCAGTAGTTTCTTACGCCGCTTATTCTTCCCTCAAGCTCCATAAGCTCGTGGTAGTGCGTTGCAAAGAGCGTCTTTGCACCAAGTTTCTTTTTATCGGCGATAAACTCAACAACTGCCCAGGCGATTGAAAGACCGTCAAAGGTCGATGTACCGCGTCCTATCTCATCGAGGATAAGGAGGCTGTCCTTTGTAGCATTTCTCAGGATATTTGCTACCTCAGTCATCTCAACCATAAAGGTCGACTGTCCGCTTGCGAGGTCATCTGATGCTCCGACCCTTGTAAAGATCCTGTCGCATATCGAGATGTCAGCGCTTTCAGCAGGTACAAACGAGCCTATCTGCGCCATCAAAACTATAAGGGCAGTCTGTCTCATGTAGGTCGACTTACCTGCCATGTTTGGTCCCGTTATAATCGATACGCGGTGGTCCTTACCGTCAAGGTACGTGTCATTAGGCACAAACGAGCCGTCCCTTATCATTAGCTCGACTACCGGGTGGCGGCCATCCTTAATCTTTATGATGCCGTCCGTATTGATGCGTGGCCTTTTGTAATTATTCCTCATTGCTACACTTGAAAGCGAGCAGAGGCAGTCGAGATATGCGATGCTACGGCTAAGCTCCCTTATCTCTGAGGCCCTTTCATTTATTTTGTCCCTTATCTCACAGAAAAGCTCATACTCGAGTGTCTTAAGCTTATCCTCAGCGCCAAGTATCGTGTCGGCAAGCTCCTCGAGTTTATCCGTTGTATAGCGCTCTCCCGTAGTAAGTGTCTGTTTTCTAATGTAATAGTCAGGCACCTTATCCTTAAAGGAATTTGTAATTTCAATGCAGTAGCCAAATACCTTGTTGTACTTGATCTTAAGCTGCTTAATGCCTGTCTTTTCTCTTTCCTCGTTCTCTAGCTCTAAAAGCCACTGCTTTCCCTCCTTGCCAGCGTTTCTTAGTCTATCCGCCTCAGAATTAAAGCCAGGCTTAATGAGGCCGCCGTCCCTAAGGGAAACCGGCGCGTCCTCTGAGATTGACTCCTGTAAAAGGGTACATATATCCTCTAAAAGCGGCATGCTTTCAGAAAGCTTCTTTAGCTCCTCTGACTCAAAGGTCTTAAGGAGGCTTACTATTGGCGGGACCATCTCAAGCGACTGTTTTATCGCCTTTAGGTCAATGGCATTTGCACGCTGGTTACCTACAGCTGAAAGAAGTCTTTCGAGGTCATAAACCGGGCGAAGGTATTCTGAAATCTCCTCACGGTCTATAAACCTTTCATTAAGGTCCTCGATTGCATCCTGCCTTTTTTCAATCTGCTCCTTACTTAGAAGCGGCTCAGAGATGATTCTTCTAAGCATTCTTCCGCCCATTGCAGTCCTTGTCTTATCAAGAACCCAAAGAAGCGAGCCCTTCTTTTCCTTGTCGCGAAGTGTCTCAAGAAGCTCTAGGTTACGCATCGCAGCAGAGTCTATAATCATAAACTGGGATGCGTTGACAACCTTTATCGAATCGATATATGACACAGAATTAAACTGTGTATCATAGACATACTTTAGCGCTGCACCTGAAGCTATTGCGGCGGCACTAAGGTCTCCTAGTCCAAGACCTCTTAGGTCTGCCTTAAAGTGCTCCTCGAGTAGTTCCTTAGCAGCTGCTTCCTTAAAGTATTCAGGCTTAGCGGCTTCAGGCTTTACGTGCCATCTTGAGTTTATCTCCTCTACTGATGCGCCAGTCATAAAGAACTCGTTATTTACGAGGATTTCCGATGGCATGTAGTGGTTTATTTCGTCATATACGTTTTTAAGCTCAGTTACCTGGGTTGTAAAGAACTCGCCTGTACTTATGTCAACCGATGCAATACCAAACTCATCGCATACATATACGATACACATGAGGAAGTTATTCTTTTTTTCCTCGAGGTTCTCGGTTCCCGTGATGGTTCCAGGCGTTACGACCCTAATTACCTCACGCTTAACTAGGCCCTTAGCAAGCTTCGGGTCCTCGACCTGCTCGCCTATTGCTACCTTGTAGCCCTTTTTAACTAGCCTCGAGATATAGGACTCAACCGCATGGTATGGCATGCCGCACATTGGAGCACGCTCCTCCATGCCGCAGTCCTTGCCGGTTAATACAAGCTCAAGCTCCTCAGATGCGATTTTGGCATCATCAAAGAAAAGCTCGTAAAAGTCTCCTATCCTGTACATTAGGAGGCAGTCCGAATACTGTTTTTTAGTATCAAGATATTGCACCATCATAGGTGACATCTTAGATTCAGCCATTTATTTCTCCCGTATAATAGAAGCCGTGGGGCTCAAGAAGCGTTACATTCTTAATGGTTCCGATAATGTCCTTTGTGCCTGGCACGTGGACAGTGATATTGCCCTCAGTCTTACCCGTTATAAGCGTTTCGTCGTACTCGCTTACCTCTTCAAAAAGAACAGGCAATGTCTTACCCTTAAGCTTAAGAAGGTTTTCATCGACGATAGCGTTCTGCACCGCAAGGAGTCTTTCGAAGCGGTCCTTTACGATATTTTCAGGCACCTGGTCGAGGTATGCGGCAGCAGGTGTTCCCTCACGCTTTGAGTAGATAAATGTAAATGCAGCGTCGTAGCGAGCCTTCTTAACTACGTCAAGAGTCTCGAGGAAATCCTCCTCAGTCTCACCCGGAAAGCCTACGATGATGTCCGTGCTTATTGAGATATCGGGCACGTATTTTTTAAGCATCTCTACCTTCTCAAGGTATGATTCCTTTGTATACTTACGGTTCATCCTCTTAAGGATCTCAGTTGATCCTGACTGCACCGGCAGGTGGAACTGGTGGCAGATATGCTTACCGTTTGCGATTGTCTTACAAAGCTCCTCGCTTAAATCCTTCGGGTGTGATGTCATGAAGCGGATTCTCTCGATTCCGTTTTTATCACATCTTCTGTCAATTTCCGCAAGTAACTCAGGGAAAGGCATCTTTGCGTAGCTGTTTACGTTCTGGCCAAGAAGCATTATCTCCTTTACGCCCTCAGATGCCACCTTATCGATCTCAGCGTAGATGTCCTCAGGCTCCCTTGACTTTTCCCTTCCCCTAACATAGGGCACGATGCAGTACGAGCAGAAGTTATTGCAGCCGTACATGATGTTAATGCCCTGCTTAAACGGATATTTTCTCTTATTTGGAAGGTTCTCGACGATATCCTCCGTATCTGTCCAGAGCGATACGATCGGCTTTTTCTTAAGCCTCTCGAGGTCCTTTTTATTGACCTTTTCGTAGGAAAGAAGCTTTGCCGCCTTGTCAACGTCACTGTCTGATGAAAGAAGGACGTTGTTATGCGTCTCGGGTAGCTTTACAAACTCTCCCGCTCTTTTCTTCTGCAAATCCTTTAAAAGCTCAGGGAGCGTGTAAAGATTATGTGTTCCAACTATAATGTCAATGTATGGATACTTTTTCTTTATCTTTTCAACCTCATCTGCCTCCTGCATCATGCAGCCTGCGATGATGATGATTTTGTCGGGATTTTCTGTTTTTGACTTCTTTAATCGTCCGAGTCTTCCGTAAAGATGCTCATTTGCATTCTCACGGACCGTACACGTATTAAAGAAAACAACATCGGCTGTTTCCTCGTCAACTCCCTCTATGTAGCCTGCCTCCTCGAGAATTCCGCAGATTTTCTCAGAATCCCTCGCATTCATCTGGCAGCCGAATGTCACTGCCTTGTAAGTCTTACTCATTTCATGTTCCTTTTTACAGCATCAAGATATTTGTAGCGAAGCTTAGTTAGCTCACGTCTTTCGTCGTCACTAAGTCCCTCCTCGGACTCATCGATTTTATTAAGTTCGTCGATACGCTTAATGTCCTGCTCAGTTATTCTTTCGTTATTTTCAGCCATTGTTTAGTCTCCCAATAACATTTATGGCAACCTTTAATCCGTCAACCGCTGCACTTGTGATGCCGCCTGCATAGCCTGCTCCCTCACCTGCGGCGTAAAGACCCCTTACTGAGGTTTCTGTTTCCTCGTTTCTGACTATTCTTACAGGGCTTGATGTCCTTGACTCAACGCCCGCAAGCACTGCGTCGTCATCACTAAAGCCCGGTATTCTCTTATTAAAGGCCTCAATTCCCTCGATAAGTGAGCTGTTAATGTCCTCTGGGAAAATCGTCCTGAGATTCGCCGGAAGTGCCATTCCCATGAACGCCGGGTCAAAGGAGCCCTCGCCTGTAGGCATTTCCTCTGCCCTTTTAAACTCACCGTATCTTTCAAACGGGATTAGTCCACCTGCTAGCTCGAATGCCTTTTTCTCGAGACTCCTCTGGAACTCAATACCGCTAAGCTCATCGCCCGGGAAATCATCTGGTGAAACTGTTACAATTATTGCGGCATTTGCTATACTAGAGTCACGCTTATTAAAGCTCATGCCATTAACTACGGTCTCGCCTTCACCTGAAGAGCTATTGATTACGAAGCCTCCCGGACACATGCAGAAGCTGTAAACGCCCCTGCCGTTTTCACACTCATGTGTTACCTTGTAGGCACCTGGTCCTAATACTGCCTGCTTTCTAAGAAGTCTCTCGGCACCGTAAAGAGCCCTGTCAATAACCTCCTGCGGGTGCTGGATTCTTAGTCCCACCGCAAAAGGCTTTTTCTCCATTTTTACATTAACGGAGTGAAGGTACTCGAAGGTATCCCTTGCGCTGTGGCCTGTTGCGAGGATTATTGTATCAGTCTCAATCTCACTTACCTTACCCTCGAAAAGTGCCTTATTTACAGCACCGTTTTCGTCAGTCTCAAAGCCCGTGAACCTTGTTTCAAAGATAAACTCTCCGCCGTTTTCCTCGATGTACTCATGCATGTTTCTAATGACATCCTTAAGTACATCCGTTCCAATATGCGGTTTAGCGTCAATGAGGATGTCATCGTCAGCACCAAACTCATTAAAGGTTTCAAGTACGAACCTTACATAGTTTTCCTTACCCTTTATCGAGGTATTAAGCTTGCCGTCTGAGAAAAGGCCTGCACCGCCCTCACCAAACTGGACGTTTGACTGTGTGTCAAGGATTCCTGTCTCAAAATATTTTTCGACATCCCTGTCACGCTCCGAAGCAATCTTACCGCGCTCAACTATGATTGGCTTTACTCCCGCTGAGCAAAGGGCAAGTGCCGCAAAAAGACCGCACGGACCTGCTCCTACGATTACGGGGTGCTTTTCCTCCGAGCCCTCATAATCCGGGATTGTCACTGGAATCATGTCAATCTGTGTTATGTCACTCTTACGAAGCTTATCGATAAAGAGCTTTTCAGTATCCTTTCTCGGGCCTGTGAAGGTGTCACGAAGCTTGCAGTCTACGGTATACGAAAAGAGGATGTCATTTTTATCCCTGGCATCGATTGAACGCTTTACTATTTTAAACTTCCTGAAGCCGTCATCCGGGATCTTAAGAAGCCTTGCGGCCTTTTTCCTAATCTCTCCGTACTGGTCTGGTTCAAAAATCGGTATTTTAATCTGGTTAATTCTTATCATTTTTAATACTAAGTGCGGCCCTGTAAGCCGAAGCAAAGGCGAAATGAAGGTTATAGCCTCCGCAGTCGCCGTCTACATTTATCATTTCACCCGCAAAATATATGTCGGGATTGTTTCTTAAGCTAAGTGTATTTTCGTCTATTGAATTAATCGTCACGCCGCCTGAGCATGCCTGGCACTTGTCAAAGCCCGCAGTACCCGTGACATTAAGATGAAGCGTTTCTCCTATTCTCACACCACAATCAGGCTCCTTATTGGTCCATTTATGGATTCTAATCAAAAGCTCAGTATTATGACCCTCTTTTTTAAACTTAGAGGCATATCTTGAAAGCTGCATGACCGGGATTCCTGATACATAGTGCTCATTAAACTGAACCTCACCGTCCTCGGCCTTAAATACCTTGTATCCATCATTATCCTGTACAAAAACGCTGCAAAGCGCCCTTATGCCCTTTAAGTCTTTTAACCTCTCGTCATCGCTTTTAACTGCAGTAAGTGCAGGAAGGAAGGTCTTAAAGTCTACACCGAGGCTCATGAGCATCTTATATATCGAGCTGTCAGATCCTGTCTTTGGGTATGCGTTTGAACCGCATGCAAATATTAGCTTATCGAAACTAAAATCACCATTATCAGTTCTAAGCACATGGTCATTAATATCAATGCTTAGCGGCGTAGTATTAAGTACAAGTGTGCCGCCAAGTGTATTAAAAGCGACCATAAGTGCATCGAAAACTGTTTTGGAGCTATTTGTACTAGGATAAAAGTAACCGCGCTTATCGAAGCTATAGTGCATCTCAAGCGGCTCGACACCTATAGACTCTAAGAAGTCCAGGCAGTCATCGACACTAAAGCATTCGAGCACCTTTTTCGCTATTTCCACGTCACCGTGGTAATGTGATACATTTACATCGGTATTTGTGAAATTGCACCTGCCGTTACCTGTCAAAAGAAGCTTCTTAAGCGGGGCATCGGTATGCTCTATTACAGTCACCGAAAAGCCTTCACGCATGAGAAAAATCGCAGCACTTATTCCTGCTGCGCCTCCTCCGATGATGACGATTTTTTTCTTTTCCAAAATTTGCATCTAAATTAATAAATTCACATAAGATGCATCTTATGTGCTAATCTGTAGAGCCTCGTGCCAAGCGGCATTTCTATGAGTTCCTCCTTTGTAAACGGCCTTAAAAGGAAAAGAACCGTGAAGTATACAAGAAGCGCCACACCTATGCAGACGCACAGCGTGATTCCGATACCAATCCTTGAGCCTGTGAGGAAATCTGGTCCAAACCTCTTTACTGCCTCATAAAGAAGGAATGCACCTATGCCCATTATGAGTGAGGCAAAAAGCGGGATTATGTAGGTCTTAAGGATGTTTGTCCTGTATCTCACATATTTCCTTATTGCCATCTGGTTAAGAAGGCAGATGACAAAAAGAAGTACTACATTTGAGATGATTACCGAGTAAATGTCCGGCTTAATGAACATTAAAACTACGAGCACAACCACATGTATAATCTGTGCAAGCACGGAGTTTGTAAGCGGTATCGAGAGCTTTCCTATTCCCTGAAGGATACCGTTTGTGATTGTTGATATTGAACCCATAATTATGGCCGGTGAGCCGATTATGAGTACCTTTGCAAGCATTCCCGTCGTTTCACTCGGGAACAGGAACTTACATATCGGGTCCGAAAGGAAGGCGATTCCAACGCATGCCGGTACTGCAATCATTATTGTAAACCTTAAACTCAGGTTTGTTTTCTGCGCAATGAGTGCCCTGTCCTTTTTTGTAACTGCCTGAGCAAGGGATGGTATTACCGACGAGCTCATTGAGTTAGCGATTGCAACGGGGATATTGAATACGATCCTGTACTCTCCGTAAATTCCCCAAAGAAGCACAACAGACTCGGCAAGGCCAAAGAATGCCATGAGTCTTGAGAACACAAAATCATCGATAACCGTTGTGAGGTTATAAACAAACGAGCTTAAAAGAATCGGGATAAGCGTCATGAAAAGCACCTTTGTAAGGTGTCCATATGACTCTACGCCGCGGCTACGCCTAAAGCCCCTTTCATCCTCACCCCCTGAGATGTCCCTGCCATAGAGGCAGTAAATCAGGATAAAGAAAAGGAGTGCCACGAGCGCACCTGCACCCGTTCCTATCGTGCCTCCTGCTGCTCCGAAGGCATAGCTATACTCACCACCACCGTAAATGAGGTTTGCCTTTGCACCATATCCGAAAAGGATTGATGCCATTACTATTGACACAACGGCATTAATCACCTGCTCAAGTATCTGCGAAACAGCTGTCGGAATCATGTTTCCGGTACCCTGGAAGTATCCGCGGAGGATTCCAAGATAGGCCATTATCCATACAGTCGGTGCAAGTGTCATGAGTGCATAGGAAACGAAAGGCTTTTTCATGAACTCTGCGATCATTCCTGCCCCAAAGAACATTACACCAAACATAAGCGCGCCGATTATGGTCGAGTAAAGGAAGGCAACCCTCAGTGCCCTTCTTATGTCCTCAAACCTTCTGTCGGAAAGACGCGAAGAAACAATCCTCGATATTGCTGTCGGCATCGAATATGACGACATGATAAGGAGGATGTTATAAATGCTGTATGCAGAGGTATAGTAGCCGTTTCCCTTTGTACCGA
>JAUNDA010000006.1:0-36543 GCA_030526295.1 Eubacteriales bacterium | reverse complement strand
GATGATGTCGATGAGGGGCATTCTGTAAAGCATGCCGATGATACGGCAAAGAATACCCGCAATCGCAAGAAGCGAGCCCTGCACCAGGAAATTATGTTTTTTGGTCTTACCTTGTGTACCCATGAATTAAAAGTATCTCTTCCTGTTTCCTTTCCATTTCAGCACGCTCTTCGTCCTCCATGTGGTCATAGCCCATGAGGTGAAGCATGCTGTGTGCAATAAGGAATGCAAGCTCGCGGTCAGTGCTGTGGCCGTACTCGCGTGCCTGGCTTAAGACGTGCTCAACGGAGATTACGATATCCCCGAGCATGAGTTCGCCTGAGTCGGGATCGAAAAGCTCGTACCTGTCGTCAAAGCCATCGAAGCTACCTGCCTCGTCATAATCAACCATCGGAAAGCTAAGTACATCTGTGGCGCGGTCGATTTCACGCTGCTCAAGGTTTATCTCGTGGATTTCACTGTCATCAGTTAAAAGCACCTCAACGGCTGCCTCATACGGGCACTCCTCGTAGTCGAGTGCGTCGATAATGACCTCCTCGATAATCTCCTCATAAGTCTTGCTTAAGCTTACTTCAAATTCATCTGAGTGTATTGATTCGTTTTCAATGTTTATTGTCATAGAACTTCTTAAAGTTTCCCTCTTTTGGAGGCTGACTCTTTCTTGCCTCGTATTTTTCGTATGCGTTGACAATCTTTTGTACAAGCGGATGTCTTACTACGTCGACGCTTGTAAGCTCTGCAAAGCCGATTTCATCGATGTCACGAAGAATTTTCTTTGCGGCCTCAAGTCCTGAAACCTCCTTAGAGTCGAGGTCCTTCTGCGTAAGGTCACCCGTAATTACAACCTTCGAGCCAAAGCCAACACGTGTAAGGAACATTTTCATCTGTGCCTGTGTACAGTTCTGTGCCTCATCGAGGATGATGAAGGCATTGTCAAGTGTACGTCCCCTCATGTATGCAAGGGGCGCAACCTCAATAAGTCCCTTCTCGGCATTTGCCTGGTAGCTTTCAGCTCCCATGATTGTGTAAAGTGCATCATAAAGAGGCCTTAGGTACGGGTCAATCTTTTGCTGAAGGTCACCCGGGAGGAAGCCAAGCTTCTCACCTGCCTCGATTGCCGGACGTGTGAGGATGATTCTTGAAACCTCTTCGTTCTTAAAGGCCTTAACTGCCATTGCCATCGCAAGGTATGTCTTACCGGTACCAGCTGGTCCTATACCAAAGGTAATCATGCGGCTTCTAATGAGGTCTACATATTCCTTTTGTCCTGCGGTTTTAGGCTTAACCGGCTTACCCTGCACGGTTCTTGTTATTATGTCATTATCAAGCTCAACGATATCCTTTTCGTGGCCTGTTTCACTCAAATTTAAAATGTAATTAATCTGTTGCTCTGTAATATCCTCGCCTTTTTCACACAGCAAAACGAGACTGTCAAGAACTCCGGCAGCCTTTTCGACTTCTTTCTCATCTCCGGTTATTTTAACAGCTCCGTTTCGTTCCAGAATATCAACTCCGAGACCCTTCTCAAGCTTCTTAAGATATCTGTCTCCCGATCCGAAAATGCTCCTGATATATTCCAGATTGATTTCTTTATTTAATTCTGTCAATTATTTTCCCTCTAATAAAGCATAGCCCCAACTTATGACAAGTTGAGGCTATGGGTGATATTAATTGAATTTGCGCTTTCTCGCTGCTTCAGACTTTAATTTACGTCTTACGCTTGGCTTCTCGTAGTGCTCTCTCTTTCTGATTTCCTGCTGGATACCAGCCTTGGCACAATTTCTCTTGAAGCGTCTGAGTGCTGAATCGAGTGATTCGTTAGCATTAACTATTACCTTTGACAAAGACCCCTAACCTCCCTCCGGCAGCAAAATTTGTAATCTCTTACGGCTGCGTAAAGTGCGGGGTTAACTTGCACTATTCCGAATTTTAACACATCACGCGTTTAAATTCAAGCCTTTTTTGCAATAGCTTCCTTAGCTTTCTTTGCAATCTCCTCTGCAGTGATGCCATAAGCCTCAAGAACTGCAGGAGCCTTACCTGAACGACCAAACTCATCGTTTACACCGTGCTTAACAACAGGTACCGGATAATTCTCGCAAAGGAACTCTGAAACAGCTGCACCAAGGCCGCCGATTACGTTAGCTTCCTCTGTTGTAACGATTGCGCCTGTCTCCTTAGCACACTTAAGAACGAGCTCAGTGTCGAGCGGCTTAATTGTATGCATGTCAACGATTCTTGCGTCGATTCCCTCTTCCTTAAGGATTTCAGCTGCCTTAAGAGCCATCTGAACGTTCATGCCTGTAGCGATGATTGTAACGTCATTACCGTCCCTAAGAGTGATACCCTTGCCGATTTCGAACTTGTAGCCAGGAATCTCGTCTGTAACTGTCTCAACAGCAAGACGTCCGAGTCTCATGTATGCAGGTCCCTCATAGTCAAGAAGTGCCTCAACAGCCTTCTCCATCTCATATCCGTCACATGGGCAGAGAACTGTCATTCCAGGGATAACGCGCATGATTGCGAAATCCTCGATACACTGGTGTGTAGCACCGTCCTCACCTACTGAAAGTCCACCGTGTGAACCAACAACCTTAACATTAAGGCCAGGATAGCAAACTGAGTTTCTTACCTGCTCCCATGCACGGCCTGCTGAGAACATTGCGAATGAGTTAACGAAAGGCTTAAAGCCGCATGTAGCCATACCGGCTGCAACGCCTACCATATCGCCCTCTGCGATACCCATATCGAAGAATCTCTCAGGACAAGCTGCCTGGAAAAACTTTGTCATTGTAGCACCTGCAAGGTCAGCCTCGAAACATACGAGCTTCTCATCCTTAGCTGCCATAGCAGCGAGAGCCTTACCATAGGCTTCTCTTGTAGCAATTTTCTCTCCCATGATTAACCCTCCAGTTCCTTAATAACTTTCTCAAGCTCTTCTGTTGCCTGAGCAAACTGCTCATCGTTAGGAGCCTTTCCGTGCCAGCCGGCGTTGTTCTCCATGAAGCTTACGCCCTTACCCTTAACAGTCTTTGCAAGGATCATTGTAGGCTGTCCCTTTGTTGCCTTAGCCTCTGCGTATGCAGCTCTTAATGAATCGAAATCATGGCCGTCGCACTTAACAACATGCCATCCAAATGCCTCGAACTTCTTGTCGAGCGGCTCTGTCGGCATAACGTCGCTTGTCTTTCCATCAATCTGGAGACCGTTAACGTCTACGAGTGCACAGAGATTATCAAGCTGATACTTGTTTGCAGCCATCATAGCTTCCCAAACCTGTCCCTCTGCAACCTCACCGTCGCCGAGGATTGAATATACCCTGTAATCCTTCTTTGCAACCTTTCCTGCAAGTGCCATTCCGACTGCAGTTGAGATTCCCTGTCCGAGTGAACCTGTTGACATGTCAACGCCCGGGTTGTACTTCATCTCAACGTGTCCTGACATATGTCCGTCGATGCGGCGGAACATCTTGAGGTCCTCTGTCGGGAAGAAGCCGCGAAGTGCGAGAACCGGATAAACTGCCGGTGAGCAGTGACCCTTTGACATTACGAAACGGTCTCTGTCCTCCCAGTGCGGGTTCTTGACATCAACATTCATCTCTTCGAAATAGAGATAGGTAAGTGCATCAAGGCATGAAAGTGATCCGCCCGGATGACCTGAAGCAGCATCATGGACCATAGTAACTGCGAGCAGTCTGGCCTTTGCAGCTTCTAAAGCTAATTTCTTGTTATCCATAATAATCTCCTTAATTAATGATGCCCGGACTCCGGAAAGAGTCCGGATATCTTATATCACTTATTAATTCTTGCTACGCCTGACTTGATGGCTGCCTCTGCAACTGCCTTTGCAACTGTCGGGCCTACTCTCTTGTCGAATGCCTTCGGGATGATGTAATCAGCTGAAAGCTCCTCGTCTGTGATGAGGTTTGCAAGAGCGAGTGAAGCTGCCATCTTCATATCCTCATTGATGTCCTTAGCCCTTACATCGAAGGTGCCTCTGAAGATACCTGGGAATGCAAGTACGTTGTTAATCTGGTTCGGATAATCTGAACGTCCTGTAGAAATAACGGCTGCACCTGCCTCCTTAGCCTCCTCAGGGAAGATCTCAGGAGTCGGGTTTGCGCATGCGAAAACGATCGCATCCTTAGCCATTGACTTAACCATGTCCTTTGTAACTGTTCCAGGAGCTGAAACACCTACGAATACGTCTGCACCTGCGATAACATCAGCAAGTGAGCCCTTCTCGCAGTTCTGGTTAGTAACCTCAGCCATTTCCTCCTTAATCCAGTTAAGGCCCTCACGTCCCTTGTAAATAGCGCCCTTTCTGTCGCACATTACAACGTTCTTAAAGCCGTATGAAAGAAGAAGCTTTACGATGGCGATTGCTGCAGCGCCTGCACCAGAGGTAACGATCTTTACGTCCTCCTTCTTCTTACCAACTACCTTTAATGCATTGATAAGACCTGCAAGTGTGATAACTGCTGTACCGTGCTGGTCGTCGTGGAAAATCGGAATGTCACATCTCTCCTTAAGCTTTCTCTCGATTTCGAAGCATCTTGGAGCTGCGATATCCTCGAGGTTAATTCCTCCGAATGAGCCTGAAATCATTGCGATTGTGTTAACGATTTCATCAACATCCTTACTCTTTACACAAAGCGGGAATGCATCAACATCACCGAATGACTTGAAAAGAACACACTTTCCTTCCATTACAGGCATTCCTGCCTCCGGACCGATGTCACCAAGACCGAGAACTGCTGTTCCGTCCGTGATAACTGCACATAGGTTGTGACGGCGTGTAAGCTCGTATGACTTGTCAACGTCCTTCTGAATCTCAAGACACGGCTCTGCTACACCTGGTGTGTATGCAAGGCTTAAATCGTCCTTTGTTTCAACGGGAACAGTTGCTACAACCTCAATCTTTCCCTTCCATTCATAGTGCTTCTTTAATGATTCCTCTGCATAATTCATTTTTATGCTTCCTCCCATGTTTTTGTATTTGGACACATAGAGCAATTATAATCCTTTTCTAAACATTTTTAAAGTATTTAGATTGTATTTTCATACCCTGACAATCGGCAGTGTTGCGCCTCCAAATGGCATTGAAATAACCGTCTGTCCCTTGCCCTTCTTTGCAATAATCATGTCATATGCCTCCTGGACGGATTTGCACGGAACCATGAAGATGTCCCTGACAGTTTCCTCAGGCATCTTTGATACGAGGTAGATTGTTGCCTTCTGCTCAACCATTCCGATTGCGGCTGCCTTGTGGCCTCCGAGCTTAAACTCGCGGTTAATTCTCTCGACAAGCTCATCAGGGCTCTTAGCTGCCCTTAGCCACTCCTCAAATATCGCACTTCCAAAGCCCTCACCACATTCACCGATAAGGATGATCGAACCGCCGTCCTTAACCGCATGCTTTGAGTTATCGAGTGCCTTCTGTGTCTGGTAGAGGTTAGCGTCCTTTGGTGCTCCTCCCTGGCTTACTACGACTATGTCAGCCCTCTGTGGGATTTCGCAGCGGTACATTTTGTCAAGGTAGCTGCAGCCTACCTTATGAGCCTCCACGGGGTCACCAGCAACAGCGTATACAATTTTCTTATGCTCATCGAGCACGGCATTAACGATATAGTCAACGCCGCAGATTGCACCTGCCTCGTCGATGTCACGCCTCAGCGGGTTATCGATGTTATTTCCGGCACATGACCTGTCGTCAGTCATCATCGTATGGTTTGCCTGGATTGCATCCTTTGTTGAGCATCCTGGCATTATTGCCTTGTAGCCTCCTGAGTATCCTGCAAAGTAGTGGAACTCGATGTTTCCAAGGCATATCTTAAAATCAGCCTCAGCCACAGTCCTTGTTACATCCACTGGTGTGCCATGTGATGTCTCACCCATATGCACAAAGCCAGAATCAGTTGAGTCCTCACATTTAACGAGGTTATAAACCTCCTCGCCAGCAAGGTGCTTCTTTTCCTCCTCTGTATGCTTACGGTGGCTTCCAAGAGCGAAAACAACTGTTATGTCCTCTTTTCTTACACCGCCCTTAATGAGCCTTTTAACGACTGATGGAAGCACGTCGTAGCTTGGAAGAGGCCTTGATATGTCACTGGTTACAATTGCCACCTTCATGCCGGGCTTAACTAAATCCTCGAGCTTTCCCTTTCCAATTGGGTTTTCGAGAGCCACCTCTACGGCTTCTGCACCTCTATGCTCATGAACCATTTCATTTGACATAAGCTCCTTTATAAGACAGCTATCCTCTATCTCAAGATACTCGGTTGTCTTTCCGAATCCATATTCCAATTTCATATTTACAAAAATCCTTTTATCCTTTATAATGATTTGGCAATCGGGGTGTGGCCCAGCTTGGTAGGGCGCTTGACTGGGGGTCAAGAGGTCGCGTGTTCAAGTCACGTCACTCCGATTTTTTGTTTGAAAAAATCCCGGCTTATGTGCCGGGATTTTCGTTTGACTTAATTACTTAATCTGTGTCTTTACGACCTCAACTGCCTTAATAAGGGCCTCGTCAATCTTTGAAGCGTCTGTACCGCCGGCCTGAGCCATGTTAGGTCTTCCGCCTCCCTTTCCGCCTACAACAGGAGCAATCTCCTTAATGATGTTTCCTGCCATTGCGCCCTTCTTTACAGCCTCGTCGCTTGCAGAAGCGATAAGCATTACCTTTCCGTCAATCTCGGATGCAAGGATAATAACAGCATTTGCATACTTATCCTTAAGTGTGTCGGTAAGTGTTCTCATTGCATTAACGTCGCTGGCCTCAACCTTCGCTGCAACAACGTTTGCACCGTTAACCTCAACCGCCTCGATGCTTCCAAGTGAGTCGCCTGCAGCCTTGGCCTTAAGCTTCTCGTTCTCGCTCTTAAGCTTCTTAACCTCATCGAGCATAGCTGCGATCTTACTTTCAATGTCGTCAGCCTTACACTTAAGAAGTGCTGCTGCATTTGCAAGCTTCTCCTCCTTAGCCTTGTAATATGCTGTGAGGTTGTCGCCTGTAAGTGCCTCGATTCTTCTTACACCTGCTGCGATTCCGTTCTCAGAAACGATTCTGAAGCCGCCGATCTTTGAAGTATTGTCAACGTGTGTACCGCCGCAAAGCTCTGTAGAATCTGCCATCTTTACGACTCTTACCTTATCGCCGTACTTTTCTCCGAAGAGTGCCATTGCACCTGTCTTCTTTGCATCCTCAAGACTCATCTCCTGTGTGTCTACAGGGCATGCTGCCTTGATAGCCTCATTTACAAGCTCCTCAACCTTCTTAACCTCTTCAGCGCCAAGTGCCTGGAAGTGTGTGAAGTCGAAACGGAGTCTGTCCTTATCGTAGAATGCTCCAGCCTGCTCAACGTGCTCACCGAGAACTGTTCTGAGTGCCTTCTGAAGAAGGTGAGTTGCTGAGTGGTTCTTAGCTGTAGCGTTTCTTCTCTTCTCACAAACGGTAAGCTTAACATCCTCACCGTCATTGATCATTCCGCGAACCATTACGCCAACGTGGCCGATTCTTCCGCCCTTAAGGCTTAATGTATCCTCTACCTTGAACTCGCCGTCCTTTGAAACGATAACGCCGGCATCACCAGCCTGGCCGCCCATTGTAGCGTAGAACGGAGTCTTGTCTGTGATGATTGTACCCTTCTGGCCCTCTGTAAGCGCCTCTACAATCTCAGACTCTGTAGTCATTACAAGCACCTTACCATTATCCTCGAGCTTGTCATAGCCTGTGAATACTGATGTAACGTGCGGATCAATCTCATCGTAAACTGTAGCGTCTGCACCCATGTAGTTGGAGTGCTTTCTAGCTGCCCTTGCTGTATCCTTCTGCTGCTTCATAGCTGCATTGAAGGCATCACGGTCAACCTCGAGACCCTTCTCAACGAGAATTTCCTCTGTAAGGTCAATCGGGAATCCATAGGTGTCATAGAGCTTGAATGCGTCAGCACCTGCAAGAACCTTTGTTCCGTTCTTTTCCATCTCGGCAATGATGTCATTAAGCATTGTCATTCCTGTATCGATGGTCTTGTTGAACTTCTCTTCCTCTTCCTTTAAAACCTTGAGGATCATTACTGACTTCTCCTCAAGCTCAGGATATCCGTCCTTGTTAAGCTCGATAACCCTCTTCGCCATCTCCGGCATGAAGATGCCCTTGATGCCAAGCTTTCTTCCGTGTCTTACGGCACGTCTGATGATTCGTCTGAGCACGTATCCGCGTCCCTCGTTTGAAGGCATGATACCGTCAGAAATCATGAATGCTGATGACTTTGCATGGTCTGTAAGGATACGGAGTGAAATGTCGCTGTCCTTATCAGCATGGTACTTAACGCCGCAAAGTGTTGCGATATACTCAAGGATGGCCTTGTTTGTGTCAACGGTGTAGATTGACTCCTCGTCCTGAACTACCATTGCAAGTCTCTCAAGACCCATACCTGTATCGATGTTCTTCTGAACGAGCTCTGTGTAATGGCCCTTGCCATCATTGTCAAACTGTGAGAATACTACGTTCCATACCTCTACGAAACGGTCGCCCTCGCCGCCCATTACGTCCTCTGGACCATTGCCCCACTTCTCGCCCCTGTCATAGTAAATCTCTGAGCACGGACCGCACGGACCCTCGCCGTGCTCCCAGAAGTTGTCTTCCTTACCGAACTTGTAGATTCTGTTCTCAGGGATATGCATCTCATCTCTCCAGATGGCAAATGCCTCGTCATCCTCTACATAAACTGACGGATAAAGTCTCTCCGGGTCAAGACCAACCTCCTGTGTAAGGAAGTTCCACGCGAACGGGATACCCTCCTTCTTGAAGTAGTCACCGAATGAGAAGTTTCCGAGCATCTCGAAGAATGTGCCGTGACGTGCTGTCTTACCAACGTTCTCGATGTCACCTGTTCTGATGCACTTCTGGCAAGTGGTCACACGTCTGCACGGAGGAATCTCCTGGCCTGTGAAATATGGCTTAAGCGGTGCCATACCTGAGTTGATGAGAAGAAGTGAATCATCATTGTGTGGAACGAGTGAAAAGCTCTTCATTACAAGATGGCCGTTTCTCTCGAAATAATCTAAAAACATGCGTCTTAATTCATTAACGCCTCTAACCTGCATAATTTTGTACCCCTGCGAATTATTCTTTATCGTTTTCTTTATCCTTAGTAGCGTTCTCGTAACGCTCCATAGCCTGATCCTTAATGTTTCTTAACCTGTCATCGTTAAAGGTTTCGGAGAAATTCTCGGTGAAGGCCTTTGCTGCTGATGAAAGAGCCTCGCCGTAATTTTTTACGTTGTCCTTGAAGCCCTCAACGTAGCCTTCCTTGTCTCCATCATACTTTTCCTTTTCGCTCTTGATGAAGTCGGCAGTGTTCTTGCCGATCTTTGTGGCTACCTCACCTGCATCTGTGGCAACGTCAAAAACCGCATCCTTTAACTGTCCCGCGGCAGCCTTTACATCACCACTTTCCTTTAACGCGACATATGTTCTGGAGACAGCCTCCTTAACCTTTCCGGAGCTTTCCCTGATGTCATCAAAATCCTCGTCATCCGCGGCCTTGTAATCCGTATACTCTTTCATGTACTTACCTACAACAGCTGCCGCACCAACAAGTGCACCAACACTTAAAAGTGATCCGAGTAAACTCTTTCTTGGCATAACATATCTCCTTTTACACAAAAAATTAGTACCCAGGATGTCGGTCATACTTATAAGAGACTCCCAGCAATAATGCTAGGTGGTTGTTCTCGATCCTGCTTTTGTCTTCCTCCTAAAGAGGCCTGACAGCCACAGAGATAATACTGAATTCCCGTATGTCTGTTTGTGGAAGTAATTAAATAAGTATGTCGTGCATCCCAGGCATCAAATATGAATTTTAAATTCTCGGTAAGCTTTTTGCTTAGTTTGTATGTCTATATATGGCTTTTGTAGCTTACTGCAAAATTTTCTCTTGCAATTTTGAAATAACATTTCGTGCTACAGCCCTTGAACATTGAGTCTATGAATTAACCATAAAACCCTTCTCAAAGCACTCGGCTTCCCTGCCGTCATTATACTATATTTTACTGCCTGTTGTAAACATAAAAATGCCTGAGGCTTCCCTCAGGCATTTATCCAGTCGGAGTGACAGGATTCGAACCTGCGACATCTTGCTCCCAAAGCAAGCGCTCTACCAAGCTGAGCCACACTCCGAACGTTTGGTATGATACCAAAATTATCCGATGTAGTCAAGTACAAAATAGAATTCTACACCAAATTCTTTATTTTCTACCCCAAAATCCTTCTTATGGGCGTCCATAATGGCCTTTACAATCGATAATCCTATGCCGGAACCGCCGTATGCACGGGTTCTGGCCTTATCGACCTTATAGAACTTTTCAAAGAGTCTCGGGAGACTTTCATCAGGAATTCTCTCACCGTCATTGTAAACAGAAATCTTAACCTCATTTTCATTAATCTTTTTTACAGTAATGAAAACCTTCTTTTCACCGCTTACGTGATTAAGCGCATTTGTATAATAATTTACAAATACCTCCTCGATCTTAAACTCGTCAGCCATTACCATGCACTTATCAGGCATGTCGAGAATAACCGTTGCGCCTGCATTCTCGGCCTTGAGTCTCTCGTGCTTAAGACAGTTCCTTATGAGCTCGCAGATGTCAAACGGCTCCTTTTCAGGCTCAAGTGCCTCAAATTCATATGATGTAAGCTGTGTAAGCTGCATTACAAGCTTATTCATCTTGTGTGCCTCGTCGATGATGACATTGCAATAATAATCCCTCATCTCCGGGTCCTCGGCAATACCCTCGGTAAGACCCTCGGCGTAGCCCTCGATAAGCGATATCGGAGTCTTAAGCTCGTGTGAGACATTGGAAATAAAATCCTTACGCATCACATCGATTTTTTCCTTTAGGTCAATATCCTCCTTAAGCTGTTCATTGGCACTCTTAAGGTCACTGATGGTCGTTTTAAGCGTTTCTGACATCGAATTCATGCTCGTTCCAAGCACTCCGATTTCATCCTCGCTGTCACCCTCGTAGCGCTCGCTGAAATCAAGCTCAGACATCTTCTTTGAGATAAACGCCAGCCTGTTAATAGGCTCTGTAATCTTTGATGTTGCAAAATATATTACAATGATACCAAGAAGCAGCGTAATCATGCCGATAACAAACACGAACCTGTTTGAAATATTGACAGACTCCGTAATTCCCTTTACAGGCAGTGAAATCAGGAAGCTTGTTGCACCGTCACTGAAGGTTCCCCAGCACTCGAGAAGGTAACCGCCCGTTCTTTCCTCGAAGTTTTGCTGGATGACATAGTCGCTCGTCTGCTCAATCATCTTAAACTTCGAATTCGGGAGCTTGCCCTCAATAATCGTATCCTTAAACTCACGGTAAATATCAAGCCTCATTGAAAGAAGATCCGCCTCACGCGCAGTATTTACAATGAGCCTTCCCTCAGAATCGGAAATTACAATCGATATATTTGAACCGGCACTTAAGACATTAAGGAACCTGCCCTTGTCTTCACCACAGGCCTTATATATCTCGTCAGCCGTGCCGTCTGTTCCTGCTACAACCGCGTCAAGTGTTTTATAGGTTTCCTTAATCTCCGAAATCTTCTTGTATTCGTAGTAAGACCTCATCAGATATTTATTCGCAATAAAAACAGTCAGCATCAAAAATGCCGTTATTGCGATAAACAGTATTGTAAATCTTAAACGAATTGATTTTTTCAAATCAGCCTACCTGTAAACTTCCAAAAACAAATTTTTGCAAAGTACAACAAAATACTTTTCAAATGATAAACGCACCAATAGCTGTTTCAATTAACATTCATCAAATTAATCACTAATACCTGAGGAGTATGTCAGCATTCTTAATGTCAACTTCGTAATGTCAACTCTCTTCAAATTTATAGCCCATGCCCCAGATTGTCTTAATCTGTTCGCCGGCTGCACCGAGCTTGGCCCTTAGCTTTTTAACATGCGTATCGATTGTTCTCGCATCGCCAAAGTAATCATAATCCCATACATTGGAAAGAATTGTATCACGGCTAAGCGCAAGATTCTTGTTATTCATGAAGTAATCAAGAAGCTCGAACTCCTTGTAGCTAAGCTCAACCTCCTTGCCATCGGCTGTAACCGTATGTGCACCTGTATTGATAGAAATGCGTCCAAAGGTCTTGACACCGCTTTCATCAGCATGCGTTCTCCTGAGAACCGCCTCAACACGGGCCACCAGAATCTTCGGCGAAAACGGCTTTGTGATATATTCATCAACTCCAAGCTTAAAGCCCTGGAGCTCATCGGTTTCATCATCACGTGCCGTAAGCATTATAATCGGCACCCTGGAGGTCTTTCTGATTGTTTTTACAACATCCCAGCCGTTCATTTTCGGCATCATGACATCAAGAATAATGAGGTCGATGTCCTTATTCTCATAAAAGACCTCAACCGCCATCTCCCCGTCCTCGGCCTCCATTACCTCAAAGCCCTTTATCGAAAGGAAGTCCTTTACAAGCTTCCTCATTCTGCTCTCGTCATCTACTACTAAAATCTTAAGTCTGTTTTCCATATCCCTGTTCTCTACCGTTGTGAACCATCCGTCAATTAAATTACCGAGGATTCCCGCTAGAAATCCTAAGTATCAAAAAAGTTATCTTTAATTCATCTTACTGCCGTTACAATCATACCATCGATACTAATCATGCTAACCTTTCTACAGTATTACATATTGCTTTATCATATCCAGTAATAAATTGTGCTTGTATGAATTCTAATATGTGTATGTGATAAATGTGTGAATCCATTAAAAAATAAACACATAAAATCCCTTAACAAATGATATTCTTAATAAAGGAATTCCTAATATGGTATTCTTTAATTACATAATGTCAACTTCAGACGTAATTAAAATGATTTATTTCAACATAAGCAGTCAAAAACCGTACACCCTCTTGTATTGATTGATTTTTAAAATGCCTGTGCAGTCAAAAAACTCAATGCATGCAATTATGACTGTCTGAAAACTATATGTCTGCAGTCACATTCAAATGACACGGTTATTTTGACTGCAGACCCGTGTACTTGGTGCAGTCAATTTTTACTCAGATTTGATTTTTGATTGCATGGTGCTAAATAAATGCAATCAATTTTTACAATAATTCGAATAGTGACTGCATTCGCAAATAATACTGCAATAAATCATGGACCAAAGAATGGACAAGGTTCCAGATAACAAGAATCTTGTAGCACATACTGTCCATAGAATAGACATACAATAACACAACTTGATTATTAAAATTGTATTGTCAATTGTTAGACTATGTAATGTTTTATTTCCTTGCCAGTTCGAGGTCAATTGTATCACGGATTGTGATTACATCGCCATGCCGAATGATTGCTTCATGTATTGCCTCAAAGAATGGCTTTTTAACCGATTCCTCAATTGCAATGTGGTTTGAATATGTCCCAAGCAGTGAAATATATTCGTCCGCAGTAAAATGTCTTTCGCGGTGGTAAATGTGGTATTCGGTATCAGTGAAGCCATACTTTAACGGAAGTTCGGCAATCCTCTTTACATCCTCCTCTGAGTATTCCCTGATTACCTTAGGCTGCTGGTTGTAGTATGGATAGAAATACTTATTGTAAGCCTCATCAATTTCCTCACATAAACCGGAACCGTCATCCTTCCTAAACGGATGGTTTGCAAATCTTGCAAATGCCCCGCCAGGCTCCAGCAGTGAATACACCTTTTCGTAGCCTTCCTTTTCCGGTATCCAGTGAAAGGCTGTGGCCGCGTAAATCAGCTTGTAGGAGTCGTTTTCGATAGGAAGTTCTTCGAACTTGCCCTCTTTGACATCAAAATTCTCATAGTGACTGAATTTCTGAGAACAAAGATCTGCCAGGTCGTGGCCGTATTCAACGGCTGTCAGCTGCCCACATTTATTTAAAAATGGCAATGTGGCAAGGCCCGTACCAATACCTATTTCAAGGCAACTGTCACTATCGGTTATTGAAACATAGCGAAAAATATCCTCATATAATTCGTCCACATACCCAGGCCTATACTTATCGTATGTAGTTGCAACCTCGTTGAAGGTGTCTGCAAGATTCCTGCTCATTTTTTCATTTTTTCCCATATTAATTCTTCTGTAATTTAATTTCACTGTAATGAACTGCTGAGCACCAAATTTTAATGTGTGTTTTATGGTATTGATGAAACGTTAACTGTTGTAATAACTCATCAGGCAAATATTCGAGATGAAACGTTTATGTCACATAATCTCCCTTATAAATGGTGATGGCGATGCCTGGCGGCCACGGAGGTTCTTTGGACTCAGGATGAAAAGGTACTTCTTTGCTCTGGTCATTGCCACATAGAATACTCTTCTTTCCTCCTCGAGTGATGCATCGTCCTTTGCACGCTTATGGGGCACAATTCCCTTGTTTACATTTACTATGAAAACAACATCATATTCAAGGCCCTTAGATCCATGGAAGGTCTTAAAGTCAATTCTTTCTGGATTTTGAATCGCAGCCTCTTCTTTTATTTGCTCAACATTCAGATTTTCTTTATCTTTTGCAGTAACGGTTATTTTAGTTTGTTTATTGTTGACATTATTGTTTCCGTGCTGTATTTAAATTCTTAGTCACTGTTGCGGTATTGGAACATACCTGGTTTTGTCCCTGCGGGCAGAGAAGATTCCTTATTTCGTTAACTGCTGACTGGGTGCGTCCGAGAATGCCGACGGTGTAGTCTGGGTTAAGGACACTGAGGCGTGTCCTTATGAACTCTGCCTCTGCCTCGAGGTTAGCGGGAAAGGCGGTGTAAACGTCTGTAAAGCGCCCTGAATTTGATTTTAGCTTCTTTTTATACCGGTTTTTATTGTTGTTAATAAGCTTAAGGCTCGTTTTTACGATTTCCCTTGAAGAGCGGTAATTGATGTTTAAATTGACGATTTTTGTACCTGGGAAATCATTTGGGAAACGCTTCATAATTTCAGGGTCTGAGCCCCTGAAGCCGTAAATACTCTGGTCATCATCACCTACCGCAAATACATTGTTCTGCGGTGCGCTAAGGAGCTTTACTATCTCATACTGTACCCTGTTGATATCCTGGAACTCGTCGACAAGAAGGTACCTGAAGCGCTTTCTAAGCGAAGCGAGGACGTGCTCATTGTTTCTTAAGAGAGCCAGCATCTTAATCATCATGTCGTCGTAATCGATGAGACGAAGGCGCTCGAATTCACGCTCGAGGTCCTTATACAGAATCTCGGCATATGAGTATGAGCTTTTCATACCGTTTTTCATACGGCCGATTTCATCGAGTGTGAGCATTAGCTCCATGTCAGATGGAGCCTCGTCCTTAAGCCTTTCCCTTGCGACATTTCTTATGATTTTAAGGCACTGCTCCTCAGTTGCGAGCGTACAGCCGCTTGTTACGCCGTTCTCGGAAAGAATGCGAAGGAACACACTATGAAAGGTACCGAAGGTTACTTCGGTACTATCTAGCCCTGCATGCTTAAGGTAACGCTCACGCATCTCGGAGGCGGCTGCTTTTGTAAAGGTAATGACGAGTATCTCGGAGGGCTTAACCTTCCTCACTGATACGAGGTTGTCGATTCGCCTTACAAGGGTGTATGTCTTTCCGCTTCCAGGACCCGCTAAAACGAGCATCGGACCTTCATTATGGTTAATAGCAGAAATCTGCCCGGCATTTTTAGGTGACCGGGCAGACAGAAATTTAAAAAGCATTATGATAATTTAGCGATAGCCGCATTGATACGGTTAAGTGATTCCTCTTTTCCGAGTACCTCAAGAATCTCTGTAGCACCTGCAGGTGTCATGAGCTTTCCTGAAAGAGCTGTTCTGATAGGCCACATTACAAAGCCAACCTTTACCTCATTAGCCTCGGCATAGCCCTTAAGAAGCTCGAAAAGAGCGTCGTTTGTGAAGTTGTCGGCAGCCTCAAGTAACGGCTTTACGTCGTTAAGAGTCTTGAGTGAGTTATCAAGGTTAGTCTTCTGCTTCTTTGAAACATAAAGCTCCTTATCGTACTCTTGAACTGCCTCGAAGAAGTCGATGTGGTCCTTGATGTCAGGGAACTTCTCGATACGTGTCCTAACCATCTCGGCAATCTTCTTAAAGTTGAGCGGCTTTGTAATTACATCCTCAATGTATGGAAGTGCCTTCTCATAGAAAGCATCCGGTTCCATAGCCTTAAAATACTCGCCGTTCATCCATCCGAGCTTAGCCATGTCGAATACGGCCGGGCTCTTTGCGATTCTCATGTAGTCGAATTCCTTAACGAGCTCTGCAAGTGAGAAAATCTCGTTATTCTGCTCAGGTGACCATCCGAGAAGTGCTACATAGTTAAGAATGGCCTCTGGAAGGTATCCAAGGTCTACAAGGTCCTGGAAGGATGAATGTCCGCTTCTCTTTGAGAGCTTCTTGTGCTCCTCATTTGTGATTGTCGGGCAGTGGATGTACTTCGGAATCTCCCATCCGAAAGCATCGTAAAGACGGTTGTACTTAGGTGTACTTGAGAGGTACTCACAGCCTCTTACTACGTGTGTGATTCCCATGAGGTGGTCATCAACTACGTTAGCGAAGTTATATGTCGGGAATCCGTCAGACTTAATGAGAACCATGTCGTCAAGCTCGGCATTCGGTACAGTGATGTCTCCGTAAAGCTCGTCGTGGAAGGTTGTTGTACCCTCCTTAGGGTTATTCTGTCTGATTACGAACGGCTTTCCAGCTGCAAGGTTTGCCTCGATTTCCTCCTTTGAAAGGCTTAAGCAGTGCTTGTCGTAAACCATGATCTCCTCACCGTTTACTGTTGTCTTTAAGGAGTTAAGTCTTTCCTCGTCACAGAAGCAGTAATAAGCCTCACCCTTATCGATGAGCATCTTTGCATACTCCATGTAGATGCCCTCAGCCTGTCTAACAGACTGAACGTACGGACCGAAGTTACCTCCGATGTCCGGACCCTCATCCCATAAAAGTCCTGTCTCTGTAAGTGTGTTGTAGATGATTTCAGTAGCGCCCTCCATCTCACGAACCTGGTCTGTGTCCTCGATTCGAAGGATGTAATCGCCGTCTTCATGCTTGGCAATTAAATAAGCATAGAGAGCTGTTCTTAAGTTACCTACGTGCATTCTGCCTGTCGGGCTTGGTGCATATCTTGTACGAATCTTCATATTTTAAACTCCTTTTTCAGATGCCCATTTCATTGTATATAGAGGGACAAATTTGTTTTGTGCCCATATGGTTCCCATTTCAGATGCGGGATTAGGTGCTGGCAATGTACCAACCTCCACGGATACCGATGCAGTCGGATTGTTCTTACACTTGAGGTAATCGTTGTATCCGCCGCCGTCGTCGCTGTCTATCATGCTGTATCCCGTTAAGGCCTTAATGTTATTTGCAAGGTCGCGGCTATGCTCACGAAGCCTGCTCTCCCTAAGGTCCCAGTAAAGAACGCTGCCTGTTGAGTGGTAATTGATAACCGCCTTAAAGTGCAGGTTATTGCAAAGGTCCGTAAGCGCCCTGGTTTCGTTTTCCGATGTCGCATAAGGACCCTTATAGTATGAATAAGACGGTGTCGGCCTGTCAAAATCCTGCTCAGACCACCTTATGTCAAAATTGCAGTTTAGGTTAACGCCCCTCGCGTTTGCCTTCCATCTCGTAAAGTAATTGCCTGGAATAGCCCCGTAGGTGCTGTCATCGACCTGCGCCTGTAAAACAGTCTGCCTTAAGGCTTCATCCCTTATGCCGTCCGGTCCGAACTGGCTTATTGTAACGCCGTCCGGGTTAATCATCGGTATAAAGTGAAAGCTTACCTTGTTTAGCCAGCTTTCAATGCTTTTTCCGTCGAATGCGCCACCGTCAGATGCCCATAGGATAAACTCCAGCTGCTTCATGCAGAGGTTGCTTGTAATGTACTCCCTGCCGTGGATTGCACCATTTATCATGATGCGTGTACCAGAGTACCTGTTACCTATGATTATATCATAAATGTTTCTGTTATCATGCGTTTTTCCGATAACTTCAACACTCATCCTATCGCCGTAACGCGCCTTAAGTTTATTTATGTCCTCCGTCAGAATGTCATATGTATACATTTCCGGAACACCGACTATGGGGTCGGGGACTTCGAGGGCACATGCGTTATAGCAACCATCCGGAATATCCGGATTAATGTTCATGCTTCCCTGGGCAGTACCGCCCGTACTCATGTATGGTCCCTTGTCAAGGCGCTCATAGTACTCATTTGAAGCGGCCATTGCAGTATTTGCAATGGCCACTATCATAATTAAAAGAATATTGAGTTTTAAAAGCCCTTTAATCAATCCTTCTTCTCTCTCGGTCTTCTGTCACGTCCGCCGCCTCTTCTGTCGTCACGACGTGGCTTTACATTTTCAAACTCGTCTGAGAAGTCTGTTCTCTCTGAATTGATGTCTGAAGGTCTCATTGAAAGGTCAATCTTTCCTTCCCTTGCATCAACCCTGATTACCTTAACTGTTACAAGGTCACCAACCTTGACAACATCCTCAACCTTGCCAACTCTAGCATCAGCAAGTCTTGAGATATGTACGAGACCCTTCTTGTTAGGTGCAAGCTCAACCTGTGCACCGAATGAAAGGATGTTTGTAACCGGTCCTGTGATGATCTGGCCAACCTCAAGGTCATTAACGATTGAAGAAATGATCTCAAGAGCCTCCTGCATCTTCTCAGGATCTGTGCCGCATACAGAAACGATACCGTCATCTGTGATGTCGATTGATACGCCTGTCTTCTCGATGATGCCGTTGATTGTCTTACCCTGCTTACCAACAACCTCGCCGATCTTTGAAGGATCGATTGTGATTGTCTCAATCTTTGGTGCGTATGGTGAAAGCTCCTTACGTGGCTCAGCGATAGCCTTGGCCATGATTTCATCCATGATGTAAAGTCTTGCCTCGTGAGCACGGGCAATTGCTTCCTCAACGATAGGTCTTGTAAGACCGTGAATCTTGATATCCATCTGGATTGCTGTGATACCCTTGTGTGTACCAGCTACCTTGAAGTCCATGTCACCGAAGAAGTCCTCAAGACCCTGGATGTCTGTAAGTACAAGGTAATCGTCATCTGTATCGCCTGTTACAAGACCACATGAGATACCTGCAACCATTGACTTGATCGGAACACCGGCTGCCATAAGGCTGAGTGATGATGCACAAACTGATGCCTGTGATGTTGAACCGTTAGACTCAGCTGTCTCTGATACTGTACGGATTGTGTATGGGAACTCGTCAGCTGACGGAAGTACCGGAATAAGTGCTCTCTCTGCAAGTGCGCCGTGTCCGATTTCTCTTCTTCCCGGTCCTCTTGAAGCCTTTGTCTCACCAACTGAATATGCCGGGAAGTTATAGTGGTGCATATATCTCTTCTCGGTTGTGAACGGATCAAGTCCGTCAATCTTCTGTGCCTCTGAAAGAGGTCCGAGTGTACAGATGTTAACGATCTGAGTCTGTCCTCTTGTGAACATACCTGAACCGTGAACTCTCGGTACTGTATCAACCTCAGCGTGAAGCGGTCTGATCTCAGACTGCTGTCTTCCGTCAGGTCTCTTGTGATCCTTAAGAATCATCTTACGGATTGTCTTCTTCTCGTACTGGTAAACAGCCTCACCGAGCTTCTCAAGCCACTCCTCGTTGTCCTTGAAGGCCTCCTGAAGTCTTGCTGTAAGCTCGTCGATAGCCTTTTCCCTTGTCTGCTTGTCGTCTGTGAAGCATGCAACCTCCATCTCTGCCGGAGGAACGATTTCCTTGATTGCATCGAAAAGCTCTGCAGGGATTGCACATGACTCGTAAGAGAACTTCGGCTTACCCTCCTTAGCTACGATCTCATCCATCCATGCAATGATCTGCTGGTTGATCTCGTGAGCCTTGTAGATGGCATCGATCATAACCTCGTCAGAAACCTCGTTTGCACCTGCCTCGATCATGATAACCTTCTCACGTGTTGAAGCAACTGTGAGCTGAAGGTCACTTACATCCTGCTGTGCATATGAAGGGTTGAATACGAACTCGCCGTTGATGAGGCCAACCTGTGTAGCTGCACATGGGCCGTCAAACGGGATGTCTGAAATTGTTGTAGCAAGTGATGATCCGATCATTGCCACTACCTCCGGCGGGCACTCAGGATCAACTGACATTACCATATCGTCAAGAAGAACGTCATTTCTGAAGTCCTTCGGGAAAAGCGGTCTCATAGGTCTGTCGATAACACGTCCTGTAAGGATTGCGTGCTCACTGGCCTTACCCTCTCTCTTGTTGTAGCCTCCAGGAATCTTTCCTGCTGCGTAGTACTTCTCCTCGTATTCAACTGAAAGCGGGAAGAAATCGATTCCCTCACGTGGCTGCTTTGAAGCTGTAGCTGTGCAGAGAAGTGTTGTGTCGCCGTAGTGCATGTAGCATGCGCCGTTTGACTGGGCACTCATTCTGCCGATGTCAACAGAAAGAGTTCTTCCGCACAGATCCATGGAATATGTTCTGTAAGAATTGTTCTTTTCTTTGGAGAATGTTCCAAAATTCATGTCCATTATTAATTTCCTTTCTCGCGGTGTACTCGTGTACACATAAAATAAAACTCCGTTTACCTAATTCGGTCATACGGAGTTAATTTTACTCTTATAACGAGAGCATGTCAATATTGATTATCGCTCCTCACGGAAATATGCAAGGCCGAGTGAAGCTGGCGGAGCATTCTCCCTCTTCTTCTTTGCAGAGATGATTACGAGCACGATGATTGTAACAAGGTACGGAGTCATCTTGATAAGCTCCTGAGCACTCATTGAGAGGTTCGGGATGTAGTTCTGGAGAATGAGCAGTGCTCCGAAAAGCATTGATCCGAGGATTGCCACATCAGGCTTCCAGGTTGAGAAGATAACGAGTGCCACTGAGAGCCATCCCCTGTCACCAAAGCCGTTGTTTGACCATACACCGAAGGCATAGTCCATGATGTAGTAAAGACCGCCAAGACCGGCAACGACTGAACCGATACATGTTGAGATGTACTTATACTTTGTTACATTGATGCCGGCTGCATCTGCTGTTGCGGGGTTCTCTCCGACTGCACGAAGGTGAAGTCCTACCCTTGTCTTCTTAAGGACATATGCAGATACAAGCGCAATAATGATTGCAACATATGCAAGGAAGCTGTATGAGAAGAAAATGTCTCCTATCACACCGAGGTTTCCTGCAAACGGAAGCTTTGTCTTAAAGTAGTTTGATGTTGCAGTAAGGTTGATTGACGGTACATCAGCGTTTGAAAGCTTGATGAGTGAACCGCCAAAGAAGTTACCGATACCAACACCAAAGGTTGTAAGTGCAAGACCTGTTACGTTCTGGTTGGCCCTAAGGGTTACCGTAAGGAAGCAGTAAATGAGACCCATAAGGAGTGAGCACAGCATTGAGCATACAAGCGGTATTAAAATCGCAAGTGCGGGAACAATGTTTGCTGCACCAACCCTTGTCTCGTAAAGGAATGCACCGATAACGCCGCCGATGGCACCAACGTACATGATGCCCGGGATACCGAGGTTAAGATGGCCTGATTTCTCAGTGAGGATTTCACCTGTTGAACCATAGAGAAGCGGAATTCCCTGAATTACCATTCTCTGGATGAACATTACTATGCTGCTCATGCCTTTACCTCCTTTCCGTGACGGTTGAAAATAATCCTGTAGTTAATAAAGAACTCACATCCTACGATAAAGAAGATGATGATTCCCGTAATGATGTCCGAAAAGCTTAAGTTAAGCTGGTACATTGTGGCAATCTCTCCGGCACCCTTCTGAAGGAAGCAGATGAGAAGCGCTGTTAATACCATCCATATAGGGTTAAACTTTGCAAGCCAGCAAACCATGATGGCCGTGAAGCCGTTTCCACCTGCAGTGTCCTTTGTGATTGTGTGGTCACTACCCGCTACAAGGAGGAAGCCCGCGATACCGCAGATGGCACCCGAAAGAAGCATTGTCCTGATGATAACCTTCTTTACGTCGATACCGATGTAGCGTGCTGTTCTCTCCGACTCACCTACTACTGTGATCTCGTAGCCGTGCTTTGTGTATGTAAGGTAAACATATACGAGGATTGTGAGCACGATTACGACAATGATGTTTACGAGGTAGGCCTTGCCTGCTATTGCCGGAATCCAGCCTGCCTGGGTGTTCTGGTTGATGACACCGATCTGTCCCGAGCCCTTCGGAACTGACCACTCAAGAACGAAGTATCCGATAATCTGAATTGCAATGTAGTTCATCATGAGTGTGAAAAGTGTCTCGTTTGTGCCCCACTTAGCCTTAAAGATTGCCGGGATAACGCCCCATACGGCACCTGCAAGAACTGCTGCAACGAACATGAATACAAAGAGTAATCCGTTAGGGAGCTTATTACCAAAAAGAAGCATTACTGTTGCAGTAGCCATGCCGCCTGCAAGAACCTGTCCCTCGGCTCCAGTGTTCCAGAAGCGCATCCTGAAGGCCGGTGTAAGCGCAAGTGCGATGCAAAGAAGCATTGCAGTCTTCTGTGCAAGGGCCCATGAACGTCTTACAGTTCCGATTGCACCGTCAATCATTGTAAGGTAAACCTTAATCGGGTTAAGGCCTGTAAGTGCAAGTGTGATGATGCCGGCAACGATAAGTGCAAATACAACCGACATGATTCTTATGAACCAGGCCTCGTACCACTTGATGGCCGGTCTTTTTACAAGATGGAAAAGAGGTTCCTTATGCATTTTTGTTTACCTCCTTTGTCATGAGAAGTCCGATTTCTTCCTTTGTGGTTGTTCTTGCATCAACGATTCCTGTTACGCTTCCTGAACCGATAACAAGGATTCTGTCACAAAGGGCGATGAGCACGTCAAGGTCCTCACCTACGAAGATAACTGCAGCTCCGTTTCTCTTCTGCTCATCAAGCAGGTTGTAGATAAGGTATGAGGAGTTGATGTCAAGTCCCCTTACCGGGTAAGCTGCCATGAATACTGTAGGAGCCGCTGCGATTTCACGTCCTACAAGAACCTTCTGTACGTTACCACCCGAGAGCTTTCTTACCGGGAATTCAGCATCTGGAGTAACTACCTCGAGCTCGTTAATAACCTTCTTTGCAAGCTTCTTTGACTCGTCCTTATGAAGGAACATGCCCTTACCCTTAAGGTATGAACGAAGAAGCATGTTGTCTGTTGTACCCATGTTTCCGACAAGACCCATTCCGAGTCTGTCCTCTGGCACGAAGGAAAGCCTGATTCCAAGCTCCCTTATCTCAAGTGGTGTCTTGTCACGAAGGAACTCGATTCCGCCTGTTTCAGGATTAATGTACTGAACGCCGCCTGTTACCATCGGCTGAAGGCCTGCGATAGTCTCAAGAAGCTCCCTCTGGCCTGAGCCTGCGATACCTGCAACACCGAGGATTTCGCCGCTCTTAGCCGTAAATGTAACATCGTGGAGAACCTTTAAGCCCTCGTCGTTAAAGCAGTTAAGATGTGCAACGATAAGTCTGTCCTGCGGGTCAACCGGGTCTGAACGGTCAATGTGGAGAACAACCTTCTGTCCTACCATCATCTCTGTAAGCTCATTCTCGTTTGTGTTTGCCGTATCAACTGTTCCGATGTACTCACCCTTACGAAGAACGGCTACCTTATCGGAAATCTCCATAACCTCGTTAAGCTTATGTGTGATGATGATAAGTGCCTTGCCATCCTCCTTCATTCTCTTCATTACCGAGAAGAGCTTTCTTGTCTCCTGGGGAGTGAGCACGGCTGTCGGCTCATCGAGCATAAGAACATCAGCACCCCTGTAGAGAACCTTGATGATCTCAACAGTCTGCTTCTCTGATACCGACATGTCATATATCTTTTTGTTCGGATCGATCTCAAAACCGTACTGGTCTGCAATTTCCTTTACCTTTTCAGATGCTTTTTTGAGGTCGTACTTTCCGTTGTCCTCGAGACCGAGAATGATGTTTTCAGTAGCGGTGAATACATCAACAAGCTTGAAGTGCTGGTGAATCATACCGATGCGGTACTTGAATGCATCAGACGGGCTTGTGATTGTAACCTCCTCACCGTTAACGAAGATCTGGCCGCTGTCCGGATAATAGATACCCGAAATCATGTTTAAAAGCGTTGTTTTTCCAGAGCCGTTTTCTCCGAGGATTGAAAGTATCTCGCCGTTGTAAACAGAAAGACATACGTCCTTGTTGGCATAGTTACTGCCAAATGTCTTTGTGATGTTTTTAAGTTCAATAGCCGGTGTTTTCATTTAAAAGACTCCCCTTAGTAACAAGTTAAGGCGGGACCTTTTCGGGCCCCGCCTTTGATTATATCACAAAATTAGAACATTGCATTAAGAGTTGTGATTCCGTCTACGCTTACGTTGAAGTAAGGAGCTGAACGGTACTCAGACTCGTGGAAGTATCCATTAGCAACTGCCTCTGTGTCAGGTGTATATGCCTCGTCTGTATCAACATCAGCCATATAAGAGTCAAGAGCCTTGCCCTCTACTGTGAATGTTGTTGTATCGAAAACGTGAAGCTCGCCTGAGTTAATCTTAGCTGCTGCTGCGTCGATAGCTGCCTGTGTGCCTGCTGCTGCAACCTTCTCGTTAACCTCTGTAAGAACTACTGAACCGTCAGCAAGTGAACCTGTGTAGTCTGTGTCTACTGCTGTTCCGTTCATCTTGCAGTCGATGAGGTACTCAAAGTATGGCTGCCAGTTGATTCTTGAAGATACGATGAATGTGTTCGGGCAAGCTGAAATTGTTGAACCGTTGTAAGAAACGTTAGGAACGCCTGCTTCCTCACAAGCTGTAGGAGCACCCATTGAATCGGCATGCTGTGAAATAAGTACACAGTTACGTCCGAGAAGTGTCTGAGCTGCCTCCTTCTCAAGAGCCTCGTCATACCATGAACCTGTGAACTGAACGTCCATTGTTACTGTAGGACATACGCTCTTTGCTCCAAGGTAGAATGATGTATAACCTGAAATAACCTCAGCATATGTGAAAGCACCAACATAACCCATCTTAGCCTGGTCAGCTGTGATTGTGCCTGCCTCGATCATCTCGTTAAGCTTCATACCAGCTGCGATACCTGCAAGGTAACGTCCGTCGTAGATAGCTGCGAATGCGTTGTGGAAGTTTGCAAGCTTCTCTGTGTGAGCCATTGTTCCTGTAGCGTGAGCAAATTCAACCTCAGGGAACTCCTTAGCTGCCTGAAGAAGGAAAGACTCATGACCAAATGAATCTGCAAATACGATGTCTGCACCACGGTCAACGAGGTCTGCTGCTGCTTCGTAGCACTCGTTTGTCTCCGGAATGCCAACCTTCTCGATGTAAGTTACGCCCTTAGCCTCACAAGCTGCCTTAGCTGCTTCCATGAAGTTACGGTCATAGGTTGAGTTCTCGTCGTGGAGATAGATGAATCCCATTGTGAGCTGCTTAGCCGGAGCTGCCTCTGTAGCTGCCTGAGCCTGTGTAGCTGCTGCTGTTGTAGCTGTAGTTGATGATGAACCACATGCTGCAAGTGAGAGAACCATTGTTGCTGCAAGTAAAACTGACAAAATCTTCTTCATTTCTTAATAACCCTCCTAAGATAATGAAACGAAATAAAAAACGCAGGCTGAAAGCCTGCCTGCCAATACTTACTATTGCTAAATAAGCCTTAATAAGCTTCTTAACCAATAGTCGAGAATTAAGGGCTTCTCGGTAGAAACATACGCGCCCGTTTTTAATGCGTAACTATATCGGCAAGTATTTATCCAACGCCTTAAGAATATGACAATTACTCTATGTTGTCAATCAGTACATAATTTACTAAATATAGTGGTTATGTTTATGCATTTTTCACAATCAAGCTCAAATTACTTGTTAAGAGCCTTCTTTGCCTGCTCACATACAGCTGCAAATCCTGCTGGATCTGAGATAGCCATCTCTGAAAGAACCTTTCTGTTAAGGTCGATTCCTGCTGCATGAAGTCCACCCATAAGTGATGAGTATGAAAGACCGTTAAGGTGAGCACCAGCGTTGATACGTGTGATCCAGAGAGCTCTGAACTGTCTCTTTCTCTCCTTACGTCCTCTGTATGCGCATGTAAGTGCACGCATTACGGACTGCTTTGCAATTCTATACTGCTTTGAACGAGCACCTCTGTAGCCTTTAGCCATCTTGAGTACTCTGTTGTGCTTTCTTCTAGCGTTCATTCCGCCTTTGATTCTTGCCATGTTTATTTCCTCCTTCTAAGCTAAAAATTAAAGATATGGTGTGATCTTCTTCATTGTTGCTACGTTTGTCTTATCTACAACAGCGCCCTTTGCAAGGTGTCTCTTTCTCTTACGTGTCTTCTTTGTAAGGATGTGAGACTTGTTTGCATGATGTCTTACGAGCTTGCCTGTTCCTGTAACCTTGAAACGCTTAGCAGCAGCTCTTTTTGTCTTAAACTTCTTAACTGCCATTTTTATATCCTCCTGTTTGATTTACAACTTAATTCTTTTTCGGGCTCATGATCATGACAAGGCTTCTGCCCTCCGGCTTAGCCGCTTTGTCGATCTGCGCAATGTCTGCAAGCTGCTCAGCGAATCCCTCAAGGATCGGAACTGACTGCTGCATACGTGACATCTCACGTCCCCTGAACCTCAGGTTAACCTTGATCTTGTTTCCCTTCTCAAGGAACTTTCTGGCTGCGTTGATCTTTGTGTTAAGATCATTAGTGTCGATATTCGGAGAGAGACGTACTTCCTTAACCTCGATTACATGCTGCTTCTTCTTCTGATCCTTCTCCCTGCGCTTGATTTCATAGCGGTACTTTGAAAAATCAATAATCCTTACTACCGGTGGATTTGCAGTTGCTGCAATCTTTACCAGGTCAAGTCCTGCTTCATCGGCCAGCTTAAGTGCCTCCTCGGAGCTCATGATTCCAAGCTGCTCTCCATCCTCGCCGATTACTCTTACTTCTTTGTCTCTAATTTGTTCATTAACCTGAACATTTAACTCGCTTATACCAACACCCCCTTCGTGTTATAAAAAATAGAGCGAATACACAGTATCCGCTCTAAGTAAACCCTTGATAAAAGTTTATTGAACCTGCGCGCCTAATGCTCACGAGGTGAGGCGGAATACCTTCTTCATTTTCAACCTGGAATAATATACTACAGGATTTTAGTTATGTCAACACCTATTTAATAATCTTTTCCTACGAACTCAACACTTAACTCCTGTGCACTGAGCTTTCCGCCCTTAACCGTCTGCTCGACAACCTGTGAGAAGTATACATCACCTCTCTGGTCAGTGATTTCGATCATGTTAAGGTAGTCGCCGTCAGGAAGTGCTATCATGTCAATCTTTGTGTTGTCCTTAATCTTTACTGACTTACCCTCTACCTCGCAGGTGTTGCCCTTACGAAGGTCCTGGGCATTGTAAACAGGTTTAATTGTCTTATCCCCAAGAACAGTGTCAAGCTGTCTAGTGTTAAGCATGATGTATTCCTGCTCGTCAGTAAGGAACTTCTTTAAGCCGTTAATCGTAAACTCTTCTGTGTCACGGTCGAATGTAAACATGAGGTAGTACTGCTCTCCGTCACATTTTACCTTACTTCTGTAGGAAACAATTGAATCGTTTGAGTTAACGATTTCAGTTGCAAGGATGACACCGTCAATTGCAATCCACTGTCCGTCAAACTCATTAACAATATTGCCATAGCCGTCAAATACTGCATAATCATCGACACCGTAGTATGTGATGATGTCACTTTGCCTGTCGTAGTGACCGATTGCAACGTCTATGTCCTGAACATGCTCGCTAAGCTCCTCGCTTACGGCAATGCTCCAGAAGCCGTCCTCGATTTTTGGCGAAATCTTCTGGAAATCCTTAAGGAGTGAAACCTGAAGCACCTTTGGCTCCACACCTGCAAGTGAAGTAACATATGCCTTGTAATCCTCATTTACACAGCCCGCCATCTTGTAATAGTAAAGGGCTGCAACATCGGTTCCGTCCTCAATCTGGTAAACATAGTCAAGTGCCCCAAGAAGTGCGCCGAGTTTCTTTGTTTCCACTGGAATATAGACTGAAAGACCGTTTGAATCCTTAAGCGAGTTACTCTCACGATGGTAAAGAACAGCCTCCTTAAGAAGTGATTTTACCTTTCGTGCCTCATCAGGGTAATACTCCCAGACAAAGTCCATGTAGTCACCTAGGTCAAACTGGTTTACGCGGTCATATACATAGAGACCATAGCGTGTTGTCTTTCCTGCAAGATAACCGATATCGGCGAGAACACCTAGGTTCCCTGCGGCATCCTTAAGCTGAGCCCTGCAGAGCTCGTTATATGCCTCAAACGTTTCGGCTGCCTTATGCATGTCAACAAGTGACAGGGTTACATCCTGCTCACCGACAAGCTTTCCGATGTTTTCGCTATAGGTTGCGTAATAATCAATAAATGAATCTACGATTGCCTTTCCAAGCTGTGCCGAGTTCATTGACGGGTTATCACTCAGCTTCTGAAGCCATGTCGTATAATCCCATCCGTCTCCAGGCTCAAGCTCCTCACTCGCTACAAGGTATTTACCGTATCCGTCAAGTCTTACGGCCGTTTCTGCTGTTGCCATGAGGCAGGCATCAAAACCGATGATTTCATACGGAGGATTTTCAACATTCTCGTCCACTGCAAGAGCAAACGCATACTCAAGATCATCAAGTGTAAAGCCACCGCCTGTTAGTGATTCATGGCCATAGCCAGCAGCGCCGGATCCGTGATTCCAGAGAATGACAACCTTGTGGTCTGCAGGATAATTCTCATTACAATATGCAAGGAAATCAGCAAGTGTATACGGTGAGCATGCTGCCCTTAGTGAGAGGTTCTCAATCTCCCTAAACGCTCCGTTCTTATAAAGGAAGCGCTGAGTCTTGTTCGGGTTTACAAGCGGATGTGTCCAGTGTGTTGCACCGCCTGTCTGGATGACGATTTCAATGTTTTCGTTCCAGGTGCCTGCCGTCATCTCATAAATATCCGATGTGGCAGCGCCTGTACCCTGCGCAACAACTACATCCTCAGTAACAGGCACTGATTTTGCAACCGGAACTACCGGGTTAAAGAGGTACTCAGGAAGGTCAAGTCCGTTTTTCTCGAGTTCCTCGTAGAATGCTCCGAAATTGTCTGAATACTGCGAAACCTTTAAGGCCCTGTTTTCTGCCTTGAGGTCTTGAACAAGGTACCTCGTTGTATCTGAAAGGTCGTTCTGGTTCTGGTCCTCAAGGTCTGCGCCTACCATGTATACGTAAATGCCCCATGTCTCATTTGCGCCGTTTGGAGCCATTGCATCGATCTTAGCAGCACCCTCCTCGTCAGAGGTTGTAAGCTCACGAATCCTTTCGGCACTTATTGGCTTACTTTTTACCGAGTCAATATACTCAAGTGCAATTCCAGTAGCGGCCCCTGAATTCATAAATGAATAAAAGGCTGAGAATCCTAGTCCGATTAGCACAGCTATTACAACAACTGCGATAATAAGCTTCTTTATAACAAAGTGCCATGCCCTTACGAGGAACGGAGCATCATTATAGTACGCCTTCTCAGCTTCCTTACGCTCCTTCTCCTTTATTCTCCAGAGCTTCCACTTCGAGGGCTTTTTCTCTTCTGCCTCATTAACATTCACATTATCAGTTTCCATGTTTAAATCCTTATTCTCGTTCATTAATGCCTCTTTTCCGGGTTAAATCATTTGGGTTTAAACTTAACATTCATACGCCACGCATAGCTATTTTTAAAATAACAGATTTAGAGTTACAATTTAAGCGTATACACTGCCTTGGCGTATTCTTTACATTAAAAACCCCGAAGGCCCCAAACGGGCCTTCAGGGCAAGTTTTTTAATATCAGTCGTTCTTCTTTGACTTGATTTCGTCCTTAACTCTTGCAAGGAAAAGCTCTGGATTGAGGGCACCCTCGTCAACACCGTTTCTTGTACGAACGGATACTGTTCCCTCTGCCTCGTCCTTCTCTCCAACGATGATCATGTAAGGAACCTTCTCCTTCTGAGCTTCCCTGATCTTCCAGCCAAGCTTCTCTGATCTGTCGTCAATCTGAACCCTTACGTTCTCATTGTCGAACATATCATAAATCTTCTTAGCATAGTCAAGGTACTTGTCAGATACCGGAAGAATCTTAACCTGGCACGGAGCAAGCCAGAGCGGGAACTTTCCTGCAAAGTGCTCTGTGAGGATTCCGATGAATCTCTCGATTGAACCAAAGATTACACGGTGGATCATGATAGGTCTGTGCATCTTTGAGTCATCGCCAACGTACTCAAGGTTAAATCTCTGCGGAAGCTGGAAGTCAAGCTGGATTGTACCACACTGCCATGTTCTTCCGATTGCATCGATTAGATGGAAGTCAATCTTCGGTCCGTAGAATGCGCCGTCACCCTCGTTGATAACGTAGTTGATGCCTGCTGCATTGAGAGCATCCTTAAGGCCGTTCTCAGCCATCTCCCAGTCCTCGTCAGAACCCATTGAGTTCTCAGGACGTGTTGAAAGCTCAACATTATACTTGAAGCCGAACATTGAGTAAAGGTCGTCGATCATTCTGATAACACCGAGAATCTCATCCTTAATCTGAGCAGGTGTCATGAAGATATGAGCATCGTCCTGTGTGAAGCAGCGAACCCTGAAAAGTCCGTGAAGCTGTCCGCTCTTCTCGTGTCTATGAACGAGACCAAGCTCGCCGACCCTCATCGGAAGGTTTCTGTATGAACGCGGCTCATACTGGTAAATGAGAACTCCACCCGGGCAGTTCATCGGCTTAACTGCATAGTCTTCCTCGTCGATGACTGTAGTGTACATGTTCTCCTTATAGTGATCCCAGTGACCTGAAGTCTCCCAAAGCTTACGGTTAAGGATGATAGGTGTTGAAACCTCAACATAACCGTTCTTGTGGTGAATCTGTCTCCAGTAGTCGATAAGTGTGTTCTTAAGGATCATTCCGTTTGGAAGGAAGAACGGGAATCCCGGACCTGCCTCGTTGAACATGAAGAGTCCGAGCTCCTTACCGATCTTACGGTGGTCTCTCTTCTTAGCCTCCTCCATCATTGTAAGGTAAGCCTCAAGCTCCTCCTTTGATGGGAATGCTGTTCCGTAAATACGTGTGAGCATCTTGTTCTTCTCTGATCCTCTCCAGTAAGCACCGGCGATTGTCTGAAGCTTGAATGCCTTTCCTACGTACTTTGTATTGAGAAGGTGCGGGCCTGCGCAGAGGTCTGTGAAATCACCCTGCTTGAAGAAGGAAATGAGTTCACCCTCCGGAAGGTCCTGGATAAGCTCTACCTTATAAGGCTCACCCTTTTCTTCCATGAATTTGATTGCTTCATCCCTCTCAAGTGTGAAGTACTCAAACCTTTCGGCTGACTTTACAATCTTCTTCATCTCTGACTCGATCTTTGAAAGGTCTGCATCAGAAATCGGCTCTGTAAAGTCAATGTCGTAATAGAAACCGTCTGCTATTGAAGGTCCGATAGCAAGCTTTGCATCAGGGTAAAGGTTCTTTACGGCCTGAGCAAGAACATGTGAACAGCTGTGGCGAAGAGTCGAAAGATAAAGCTCATCCTTTTCATCTATCTGCTGTAAGCTTCCGTCATGTAAAATTATTTCAGCCATTTGCTGCCTCCTCGAAAAAACTATTGATTATTTCCTGTATGTCTTCCCTTCCCTGCTTTGTTTCAGAGCTAAAGGGGATCAGAATATCATCCTTATTAATACCAAGAGTATCGCTAATCTGCTTGATAGCCTTTGGTATTTCATTCTTTTTAAGCTTATCAAGCTTTGTTGCAATGATAAGCGGTCTGTAGCCCTTTGAAATGATCCAGTCATACATCTGGATGTCATTTTCACCTGGCTTATGCCTGATGTCGATTAAAAGGAATATCTCCTTAAGCGATTTTGATGCCTTGAGATATCTCTCTACCATCTTTCCCCATGAGATTCGAGACTCGGGGCTTGCCTTTGTATATCCGTAGCCAGGTAAGTCCACGAGATAATACTCATTAAGGTCTGTTTCAACCCTGTAGTAGTTTATCGTCTGTGTCTTTCCAGGTGTCGAGGATGTACGCGCAAGGCTCTTTCTGTTCATCATGGCGTTAATTAGACTCGACTTTCCGACATTGGATTTGCCTGCAAAGGCAAACTCCGGTAGTTCGTGCTGCGGGACAACCGATTTAACACCGATTACTGTCTCGAGCTCGGCGTTTTTAATCTTAATGTCCATTAGTCACCAACCTTCGATGTATCCGGGGACCTGTGTCCCGCATCGTTAATGTCCGATAACTGTGCCTCCCTTGTGATAACAGGGTCAGCACCGTTAAGGACTGTATCCTCAGTAATTCTTACTGCTGTAATTGACGGGTCATTTGGAATCTCGTACATGATTTCCATCATTACCTTTTCCATGATGCTTCTTAAGCCTCTTGCACCAGTCTTCTTAACGAAGGCCTTGTGTGCGATTGCCTTAACAGCTGCATCGTCAAAGGTAAGTGATACATTATCCATCTCAAGAAGCTTGCAGTACTGCTTTGTGAGCGCGTTCTTCGGCTCTGTCATGATGGATACGAGGTCCTCCTCTGAAAGTGACTTAAGAGGTACGTTAATCGGCACACGTCCGATAAACTCAGGGATGAGTCCGAACCTTACAAGGTCCTCTGTCTCAACCTTCTCGAAAAGCTCGTCAACAGACTGGTTGTTATCCTTTGCAAGCTCTGCACCAAAGCCCATTCCGCCTGATGCAACCCTCTCCTGGATAATCTTCTCAAGTCCGTCAAACGCACCGCCACAGATGAAGAGAATGTTTGTTGTGTCAATCTGCATCATCTCCTGGTGCGGATGCTTTCTGCCGCCCTGCGGTGGAACTGACGCAACCGTACCCTCGATAATCTTAAGAAGTGCCTGCTGAACGCCCTCACCTGATACGTCACGTGTGATTGATACGTTCTCGCTCTTCTTTGTGATCTTATCGATCTCGTCGATGTAAATGATGCCGACCTCAGCCTTCTCAATATCATTGTCAGCTGCCTGGATAAGCTTTAAGAGGATGTTTTCAACGTCCTCGCCGACATATCCGGCCTCTGTAAGTGATGTTGCATCTGCAATTGCAAACGGAACTCCGAGTGTCTTTGCAAGGTTCTGGGCAAGGTATGTCTTACCTGAACCAGTCGGTCCGATGAGAAGGATGTTGGACTTCTGTACATCGATATCCGTAATCTTGGAGGTGATTCTCTTGTAGTGGTTATATACAGCCACTGCAAGAACCTTCTTTGCCATATCCTGGCCGACTACGAACTGGTCGAGGAATTCCTTTATTTCCTGCGGCTTCTGGAGATTGATGTTTGTAACGGCAGAGCGCTTTTTCATCTTTTCCTGTGTAAACTCCTCGGCAAGGATTTCCCTGCATATGTCAACGCACTCGTCGCAGATGAAGGAGTTGTTCTGAAGTCCCGCAATCAGCTTCTTGACCTGAGCCTGAGATTTACCGCAAAAACTGCATCTGATTTTTTCGTTGCTTCTTTGTGCCATTAGTTACCTCAGTCAGTGATTGTCAATAATCTTGTCAATAATACCGTATGCCATCGCATCCTGTGCTGTCATCCAGTGGTCGCGCTCTGTATCCCTTGCAACCTCCTCCACAGTTCTGCCTGTGTTCTGTGCAAGAAGCTCATTCATCTTCTGCTTTGTCTTTAAAATCCACTCAGCAGTAATCTGAATCTCTGTAGCCTGTCCCTGAGCACCGCCTGAAGGCTGGTGAATCATGATCTCAGAGTTAGGAAGGGCATATCTCTTGCCCTTTGTTCCGCCTGCAAGAAGGAAGGCACCCATAGATGCTGCCATTCCTACGCAGATTGTGGAAACATCGCACTTGATATAGCGCATTGTATCGTAGATAGCCATGCCGGCGGTGATTACGCCGCCGGGGCTGTTGATATAAAGATGAACATCCTTTGTAGGATCCTCAGACTCGAGGAAAAGAAGCTGGGCAACGATTAGGCTTGCCGATGTTTCGTTTACCTCCTCGCCGAGGAAAATGATTCTGTCCTTAAGAAGTCTTGAGAAGATGTCGTATGAACGCTCTCCCCTAGATGTCTGTTCAATTACATATGGTATTGAATATGGCATTACTGCCTCCTTTTAAATGATTATTCAGCTTTCTTTGTGTGCTTTCTGCATGTAGTTGACTTCTTAGCCTTTGGAGCCTCCTCCTTAGCCTCGTCAACCTTATCATCCTCTGCCTTTGGCTCAGCCTCAGCCTTAGCCTTCTTTGCAGCCTTCTTCTCTGTAAGCTTAGCCTCTGCTACGAGGAAGTCGATAGCCTTCTGGCAAAGAACGTCAGCCTTGATGTTCTTGATGCCTTCGTCTCCGAGGATTTCCTTAACCTTCTCCTCCTCGATCTTGTACATGTCAGCCATCTTCTTGATCTGCTCAGCGATATCCTCGTCTGTAGCCTCCATCTTCTCAGCAGCTGCAACGCCCTCGAGTACGAGGTTTATCATAATGTTGTTAACAGCTGTTTCTCTCATCTGAGCCTTAAGTCCCTCATATGTCTGGCCTGTAATCTTCATGTACTGGTCAAACGGGATGCCCTGCTGTGAAAGTCTCTGAGCATAGTCATTGAGCATGTTCTCTGATGTGAAGTCGATCATAGCCTCAGGAATGTCAGCCTCAGCATTAGCAACAACTGCCTTGATTACGTTGTTCTCGTTCTGCTGTGCAGCATACTTAGCCTTCTCAGCCTCGATGTCCTTCTTAACTGCAGCCTTGTACTCCTTAAGAGTCTCGTACTCAGAAACCTCTGATGCGAACTCGTCATTAAGCTCTGGAAGCTGCTTCTCCTTGATTTCCTTTACAGTTACCTTGAAGAGTGCCGGCTTTCCAGCAAGCTCTGTAGCCTGGTAGCCCTCTGGGAATGTAACGTTAACCTCTACCTCGTCGCCTGCCTTCTTGCCAACGAGCTGGTCCTCGAATGTGTCGATGAATGTGTGTGAACCGATTGTAAGGTCATAGTCCTCACCCTTGCCGCCGTCGAATGCCTTGCCATCTACAAAGCCCTCGAAGTCGATTGTAACGATGTCGTCCTTCTTAACCTTTCTTGAAGCGTCCTCGATTGCAACGATTCTAGCTGATCTCTCTCTTTCCTGGGCGATCTTAGCATCAACCTCTGCTGCAGTAACCTTAACTGCCTCCTTCTCAACCTCAACACCCTTGTACTGTCCGAGCTTAACCTCAGGCTTTACAGCAACCTCAGCTGTGTAAACGAAGTCCTTGCCCTCCTCGAGTGTCTCGATACCGACCTGCGGTCTTGATGCAGGATCGATGTCAGCTTCCTTTAAAGCATCTGTATATGTGTCATTAAGAACCTCGTCAACAGCATCCTCATAGAAAACGCCCTTGCCGTAGATCTTCTCGATCATATCCTTTGGAGCCTTGCCCTTTCTGAATCCGGGGATATTGAACTTGCCCTTGTTCTTATTGTACGCCTTAACTGTAGCTGCCTTGAAAATCTCTTCCGGTACAGAAACCGTAAGCTTTACCATGCTGTGCTCTAACTTTTCAACTTTTACATTCATATTTAGGTTTACTCCTGTTTATTTTTTCGCATATTAAGCGATTTATTCAAATGAGGATTCTATCACAAAAATTAAAGAACTGCAACTGTTTAGCGCAGTTCTTTGACTCTTTTGGAGATGTATTTACAGATTTTGTGAAAGATACGCGTTTGTGAACCTGTAATCGCCCGTGACTTCCGCTCCAAAGCACTCTGGAGCATTAAAATCACGTGCCTCCTCCTCGTTTTCAAACTCGATTTCAAGGATTAAAAGGCCCTCATATTTTCCATTAAAGAAATCAAGCTCGATTGTCCTTCCCTCATATGGAATCCTGTACCTTCTTTTGGAGATGATTCTGCCAGAGGATTTTTCCATAAGCTCGTCGTAGGCCTCCTTTGTAACAGGGAGATTAATCTCCTCCCTCTTAAGCGTGCCCTTTCCCTTTACGGTGACATAGTACTCATCCCCGTCCCTTCTTATTCTAATAACGGGATCGGTGCAAACATAGCCCTGGACTATTTCCTTAAACGGTGCCCCCTCGGCAAGCCTCCTCGCATCCTCCATCGAAGGATTCCATTTTCTTTCTATTTCATAACCCATGTTAATTTCGGTTAAAAAAGACCTGCAATTTCTTACAGGTCTTTTGAAGTATTTATTCCTCTGTTTCCTCTTCCATCGAATCTGTGTAAGCATCAACGATGTCAGCCTCTTCCTTCTTCTCCTTCTTAGGAGCTCTCTCCTTCTTTGGCGGAGCTGTAAGAGCCTTGATTGAAAGTGAGATCTTTCCATCCTTGATATCGATAACCTTTACATTTACCTTATCGCCGACAGCGAGCACTTCCTTAGGATGGCGAAGTCTCTTTGTGCCTGTGATCTGTGAGATGTGGCAGAGACCTGAGATGCCGTTTCCGATCTTGATGAATGCGCCGTAAGCC
>JAUNDA010000071.1 GCA_030526295.1 Eubacteriales bacterium | reverse complement strand
GTCAGGAAATCTTCTATGCAAGGCAGCGTCTTGTAATGGCAGCACGTGCAGCAGGCGTTGATGTTTATGACACTCCGTTTACTGATGTCAATGACATCGAGGGCCTTGAGAAGGATGCAGCCTTTGCAAAGGCACTCGGCTTTACAGGCAAGGCCTCCATCTCACCTCGTCACGTTGAGGGCATCAATGAGGCCTTCTCACCGACTCAGGCGGAAATCGATTATGCGCATGAGGTTATGGACACAATCGAGCGTGCCAAGGCTGAGGGCAAGGGCGTTGTTTCACTCCGCGGAAAGATGATTGACGCACCTATCGTTGCAAGGGCTAAGTTTGTCCTTGAAATGGAAAAGGCCATTTTCGGAGGTGATATCGATGAGTAAGCTTTTAAAAGACATTAGGGAAGCAATCGTAAAGACAGGTCTTAAGGACGGAATGACAATCTCCTTCCACCACCACATGCGTAACGGTGACCATGTGCTCAACATGGTGCTTTCAGAAATTGCAGCCCTTGGAATAAAGGACATTACTGTTAATGCATCTTCTGTTTTTGATGTACACGAGCCAATCATCGAGCATATCAAAAACGGCGTTGTTACAGGAATCGAATGTAACTACATGGGTGCAAAGGTAGGACGTGCCATCTGCGAGGGCATCCTCGAAAAGCCTGTTGTATTCCGTACACACGGCGGACGCCCATCAGACCTCGAAAAGGGTTCGTCACATATCGATGTTGCCTTCATAGCAGCACCTACATCAGATGACATGGGTAACTGCACTGGAAAGATCGGTAAATCAGCCTGCGGTGCAATCGGATATGCATTCGCGGATGCGATGAACGCTGACAAGGTTGTAATCGTAACTGATAACCTCGTACCCTATCCGCTTCACGAATATTCGATTTCTGAGGTTTATGCAGACTATGTTGTAAGTGTTGATGAAATCGGTGACCCGAACGGTATCGTTTCGGGAACAACAAAGATTACAAGGGACCCGGTTGGGCTACGCATGGCAGAATATGCAGCAAAGGTAATCGATGCATCGGGACTTTTAAAGGACGGCTTCTCACTTCAGACAGGTGCAGGCGGAGCAACACTTGCAGCCGCAAAGTTCATTAAGGAAATGATGCTTAAGCGCGAAATAAAGGGTTCATTCGGTATGGGTGGAATCACTGCATACATGGTTGACATGCTTGAGGCAGGCTGCTTTAAATCGCTTATAGACGTACAGTGCTTCGACCTTGATGCGGTACGTTCATTAAGGGATGACCCGCGCCATATGGAGGTTTCAGCCACACACTATGCAGGTGTTTCAGGAAAGAGCGCAGCCGTTGATTCACTCGACGCAGTGCTTCTTGGCGCAACACAGGTCGATGTAAACTTTAACGTAAACGTACATACGGATTCAAACGGATACATCATGGGAGGCTCTGGCGGTCACTCAGACACCGCTGCAGGCTCAAAGCTTTGCATCATCATTGCCCCGCTTACAAGGGCACGTCTCCCACTCGTTGTGGATAGATGCATGACGATCTCGACTCCAGGTAAGGATGTTGACGTTGTTGTTACGCAGCGAGGAATCGCCGTTAACACTAAGTACGGAAAGAACGCAGAGCTTAAGGAGAAGCTCATTAAGGCAGGTCTTCCGGTATGCGAAATTGAGGACCTTAAGGATAGGGCCGAAAAGCTTTCAGGCGTTCCTGCACCCGTTAAGCTTACCGATAAGGTAGTGGCAAGGGTTCTTTACAGGGACGGAAGCGAAATCGATAAGATATACGCTGTAAAATAAATAATTGGGATATTCATATAGAAGGATTCGTCAGAGAGACCTTGCGCAACCAAGCTTCGCTTAAGCGCAAACGGTCCTCTGACGAATTCGTTTTTTATTCCGTTCATTTTTGCTTTATGCCTGTCTTCCATTCTTTTTTTCTATTCTTTCTTTCTCTTCATTGATTTTCATGTGACCGAGGTGTAAACTATGCTTATTATCGGAGATAAATGACATGGATGTATTAATCAAAAACGCAAATATAATTGATGGAAGCGGAAAGGCTTCATATAAGGGAAATGTAGGTATTTCGGGTGGAAAGCTCATCATTAACCCACCTGATGCAGTGGCGGAGCTTGAAATTGATGCCACAGGAAAATACCTTGCTCCCGGTTTCATTGACGCGCATTCACACGGCGACCTGATAATAGGTACTGAGGATGCCCATCTTTTTAAAACAACACAGGGTGTCACAACAGAAATCACCGGACAGTGCGGTCTCTCAATGGCTCCTGTCTCACCCGAGAACTTAAGTGCCACCCAGAACATGCTTGCAATCGGTACGGACAGGTATCCTGACGATATGGTTAACTGGAGAAGCTTCTCACGTTTCCTTCAGTATGCAAACAGACAGAAATTAACGGCAAATGCCAAGATGTACATCGGCCACAGTTCACTTAGGATAGCCGTAATGGGAATGGCCAACCGTCCCGCTACGGATAAGGAGCTTGATACCATGAAGGGTATCCTTCGCGAAGCCATGGAAGCCGGTGCACTCGGATTCTCAACAGGTCTTATCTATACACCAAGCTGCTATGCCGAGGAAAAGGAAATCATCGAGCTTGCAAAGGTTATAGAACCCTTTAACGGTATTTATGCAAGCCATATGCGTAATGAGGCCGAGCACGTTGTTGAAGCCGTTAAGGAAACAATAGATGTAGGACGAAGGGCCGGTGTCAGGGTTGACATCTCCCACCACAAGATGCTTGGAAAAGCAAACTGGGGAAAGCAGAAGGAAACCTTAAGGCTTATCCATGAGGCAAACGATGAAGGAATAAGCGTGTTCTGTGACCAATATCCCTACACATGCTGTATGACTACGCTCAATGCATGCATGCCACCATGGTACCTTGAAAACGGTTTTGACTTCATGACAGGGAATCTGACTGACTCTGCTTTTCGTGAAAAGGTAAGAAAGGAAATGGAAGACCCGTCAACGCCGTATGACAACTACTATCTCAATGCCGGCGGATGGGGAGGTGTATATGTATACTATGCTTCAAAAACACCTGAGGCTGAAGGACATTTCATAACCGACTATGCGAAATCAATCGGAAAAGACCCGTGGACAGCATTTTTTGACATGTGTGTTGCAAACAACTGTTCGACAGGCGGTGTATACAGCAGCATGTGCGACGAGGATGTGTGCGAAATAATACGTGACCCTTACTGCATTGTTGGAAGTGACGGACTGACGAGAAACTGGCATGAAAAGGGACATCCCCGTGCCAGCGGAACATTCCCCCATGCCATAACGTATTTTGTAAAGGAAAAGGGAATCCTCACACTTGAAGAAGCCGTTAGAAAGATGACCGGCCTAAGTGCCGACTACCTGCTTATTAAGAATAAGGGCTACATAAGGGATGGCTACGATGCCGACCTGGTGCTCTTTGACTATGACAAGCTTAAGGATACGGCCACATATGATAATTCAAACAGCATAACCGAAGGAATAGAAAGTGTTTTTGTAAACGGACAGATAGTATATAAGGACAAAGAGTTCACGGGAATTTATCCGGGACAGATGATAAGACACAATGCTTAACACACTTATAACAGTATGAACGGCATTATGAACCGCACTGGTAGACTAAAAAAACCGGGTTTATCCGGAGAAAGAAATGAAAATGAGTATTAACGAAAATATGATTAAAGAACTGAGGGAAAACTCATCCATATTCAGGGCTGTTGAAAACCTTGAGGAAACCGTATGGATTAACGATAAAAAGCTTCCATATGACGAGGCTATAGCCCAGTGTACACTGACGGCAGATGATGTAGCTTCAGCCGAAGCCAGATGGGCACGCTTTGCGGACTTCTTTAAGGTGGCTTTTCCCGAAACATGCATAAATAACGGACTGATTGAGTCTCCATTAAAAGAGCTCTCATCCATGAAGGATGCGCTTTCAGAAAAATTCGGCGCTGCAATTCCGGGTAGGCTCTTTCTTAAGATGGACAGCCATCTTCCCATTTCAGGCTCAATCAAGGCCCGCGGTGGAATTTACGAGGTATTAAAAACTGCCGAAGACATCGCATTATCAAGCGGACTCCTTCATGAAGGCGATTCGTATGCATGTCTTGCAACCGACAGGTTCAGGGAACTGTTTTCACAGTATTCCGTAGCTGTTGGCTCTACCGGTAATCTCGGTCTCTCCATAGGCATTATAAGTGCAAAGCTTGGATTTAAAGTGACTGTACACATGTCAGCAGATGCGAGGGAATGGAAAAAGAAACTGCTGCGCAGTAAGGGTGTAAGGGTTATCGAATACGAGGGTGATTACAGTGCCGCTGTCGAAAGCGGACGAAAGGAAGCATTAAAGGATGACCACTGCCACTTTGTTGACGACGAAAATTCAAAAACGCTTTTCCTTGGTTACAGTGTAGCGGCACTTCGTCTTAAGAACCAGCTAGACGGGATGGGTATAAAGGTTGATGCTTCACATCCTCTCATGGTTTATCTCCCATGCGGAGTAGGTGGCGGTCCCGGCGGAGTTGCATTCGGACTTAAGACAGTTTTCGGTGACAATGTCCACTGTTTCTTTGCCGAGCCGACACATTCATGCTGTATGCTCCTCGGCATGGCTACAGGCCTTCATAACGGAATAAGCGTAAGGGATGCAGGCGTTGACAATATGACAATAGCTGATGGCCTTGCAGTTGGCAGGGCTTCCGGATTTGTTGGAAAGCTTATGCAGCCTTTTATGAGCGGATGCTATACGCTTAGTGATGAGCGTATGTCAATGCTTCTTGCAATGCTTGCAGATACCGAGAAAATATTCCTTGAACCCAGTGCACTTGCCGGCATGTACGGCCCTGTACTGTCATCAACAGATTCAGGTATGAGGACTTATCTTGAATCCGTTTCATCTCCCGCAGATGCAACGCATATAGCATGGGCAACCGGAGGAAGCATGGTTCCTACGGAGGAGATGGAAGAATTCGTTGCTAATGGGAATTCTTATTTTTAACACGGAATACATGAAACACAGGAAGTGACAATAGTATAAGTCCTGCCTCAATCGCAAGCGAAATGAGAAACTCGGGAGACGTCGGATCATCGACACTCATTCCCATTACTGTAAATGTAATAACCGAGGGCAATAGTCCAAGCATTGATCCAAGCGCATATTTCTTAAAATCGACACCGCAGGAGCCAAAATACATTCCCACGGGGTCATTTGGAAATACATGCACAACCCTTGTAAAGAATGAAAGGAATACGGGATTTCTAGAGGAGATGTCCTTAAGCATTCCTAGCTTCTCATTCTTTTCGATAAGCTGCTGCATTGCTTCCTCTCCCGCCTTTTTTCCGAGGATATACGGAATCAGTACCATTATGAAGGTTCCGATGGTGTTAATGAGTAATGCTACTGGAAGCGGGAACATTATTCCACAGGCCACATAGAAAATCGGGCTGTATATGACAACGCTCACGCTTTTAAGGGCATAGAGTATAAGCATCACAAAGGCCGCCAGTACAGGCTTTTTCGGGGTATATCCCATGATTTTTTCAACTGTGATTTCCCCTCGAAACCTAAGGCAGATTACAATGAATAAAACCCAGACGGCTATCAAAATGACATTCTTAATCCTGTTACGCTTCTTTTGCTGATTGTCACTCATACAAAAACTTAATATCTCCCATTTAAACACCCACAGCCTTAAGCCGTGGGTGCATTATTTTTCCTGATTATTATACTACTTTTTTATCAGACTGTAATAAAGAACTTGATAAGGAACAGTACTGAGATAACGTATGTAACGATTGATACGTCCTTTGCCTTTCCTGTGAATACCTTCATTACTGTGTAGGTGATAAGTCCAAGACCGATTGCATGTCCGATTGATCCTGAAATTGGCATTGCAAGAAGCATTAATGCTGTCGGAACAAGCTCGAACTTGTCACCAAGGTCAACCTTGCGAAGACCAGAAAGCATTACGATACCAACATAGATAAGTGCTGCTGATGTAGCTGCTGCCGGAATGATTGCTGCTATCGGTGAAATGAACATACATGCAAGGAAGATAAGGCCTGTTACAAGTGCTGAAAGACCTGTACGTCCTCCTGCCTCAACGCCTGATGCTGACTCAACGAAGGTTGTAACTGTTGAAGTACCTGTGCATGAACCGCAGATTGTAGCGATTGCGTCAGATGCAAGTGCGCCCTTCATTCTTGGCATGTTTCCCTTGTCATCAAGCATTCCTGCAAGTGATGCCGTACCAACAAGTGTTCCGATTGTATCGAACATATCGATAACACAGAAGGTGATAACGAGTGTAATTACAGTGAACCAGCCGATTGACATGAGACCAGTGAAATTGAACTTAAAGAGTGTCATTTCAACCATGTCTCCTACCGGTGGAAGCCAGCTTGCTCCTGCAAGGGATGCAAACGGGTTGATTCCGAAGAAGATAAACTCTGCTGCCCAGTAGATTACAGATGCGATAAGCATTCCGTAAAGAACGCAGCCCTTTACCTTCTTGAGGTCAAGAACAACGATGATGAAGAGTCCGATGAACATTGTGATAACGGTAAGAACCATTACCGAATATCCTGAACCCATGGCCTCCTTTGCGTAGCCTGCTGTAAGTGCTCCGAAGAAGTCCCTCATTACATAGAAAGGTCCGCCTGTCTCTGAATAGATACCGCAGTTTGAACCAAGACCGATGTTAAGAAGCATGAGACCGATTGACGGTCCGATACCAAGTCTTACTCCGAGCGGAATTGACTCTACGATACTCTCCCTGACATTTGTAGCTGTAAGTGCAAGGAATACAACACCCTCGATAAGGATGATGATAAGGCCTGCCTGGTAAGCCTCAACATAGTCAATGCTTGCGATTGCAGCGATGTTTCCTACAACAACTGCAAAGAATGAGTTAAGTCCCATTCCCGATGACATTGCAAATGGCTTGTTTGCAAGGAATGCCATAAGGATTGTTCCAAGTGCAGATGAAAGCACTGTTGCCATGAAGATGGCATTCCAGAGCTTCTGTCCGCCGTTTGCACCAAAGCCTGTAAGAAGGTTCGGGTTAAGGGCGATGATGTAAGCCATCGTCATGAATGTGGTAAGGCCGGCAATGATTTCAGTCTTTACGGTCGTACCGTTTTCCTTGAGTTTAAAAATACTCTCCATTTAAAAATCCCCCCAAATATTATAAAAAGTTTCCCTTTTATTTTTTAATTAAGCGCCCGGATACTTGATAAGTGATTCTACCTTATAGCCCTCAAGCTTTGCTCTTCCCTTAAGTCCCTCAAGCTCGATAAGTGCAACTATGCAAACCACCTCTCCGCCAAGCTTTTCAACAAGGTCAACTGCGCACTTAAGGCTTCCGCCTGTTGCGATGAGGTCATCAATGACAACAACCCTCTGGCCAGGCTTGATTGAATCCTTATGCATCTCCATTACGGCTGTTCCGTACTCAAGCTCATATTCCTGTGAAACTGTTTCCCTTGGAAGCTTTCCCTTCTTTCTTACGGGAACAAATGACTTGCCCATTGCATATGCAACAGGTGTACCAAAAATAAAGCCTCTTGATTCAGGTCCGACAATTACATCATAGTCAATGCCCTCAAGCTTCTCGCAAACCTGGTCGATTGCAAGCTTAAGACCATCTGGCTCCTGCATGATTGTTGTGACATCCCTGAACATAATGCCAGGCTTCGGGAAATCCGGAATTGTAAGAACATAATCTTCAAGTTTCTTTGCCATAATAAGCACCTCTAAAATACAAAATACAGAAATAATTTTACTCTTATTGAGCCCTTTTTACAAGTAAAAGCCGCACCGTAATGCGGCTTTGTCGAAATGTCCAAAATTCGTTATGCTATTTTGTGCGGTTTTTTAAAGCAGAAAGCGTACTCGGTGGAACAAGCCTCTCGATTTCGGAAAAATCACCCTCTGAAAGCGCTTTTCTAACCCTCTTTGCACTTATTGCCTCTCCTGCACATGGACCTTCCAGGCCACTTATCATCCTCTCGATTTCAACAAACTCAATACCATACTCAGGAAGCACACGCTTCATCGTCTCGTTGTATTCGTTTGTAACCACGTCAGTCGGCTCAGTTCCCGCAAACCTCCTTGTGATATTAAGGGGCCTTGCAATTCTTTCAGCAAAGATCCTTACATCAAGCTCGCAGTTTGCAGCTGCCGCCTTTGCGGTATCCTTTATGAAATACGTCGGAAAGGTTGCTGATGAAATAAGGTAATCACTCGTTTTATGAAGGATGAGTCTTCCTTCCTTTAAAAGGTCCCCTACTCCCGCCTTTACCATTTCGTAGCGTTCAGCCGCACTAAAGTATGACCTGTCCTCAGAAAGAATGAAAAGATGAAGAAGGTCACAGCCCTTAAGTGCCTCTTCAATAAGATACCTGTGGCCGTAGGTAAACGGATTACAGTTTGCTACTATCGCACCGATAACTGTATCCGTAGCTGTGTCCGCTACTATATCCGTAACTGTATCCGTAGCTGTATCCTTTGCTTTAGCCTGATCCCGAGCTCTGACTGCCTCACTATTTCTCTCTCCATTTTCGGCAATAGCCTTCTGTGTCTCCTCCATTAATGAACGGGCATAATCATCAATACCGTTCCTTTTATTTTCCATAAAGAGGATATCACCTGTCTCGATGATTTTGTAAAAGCCCATGTCCTCAAACATGCGAAGGTTCTTTGGCTTTGTAAAAAGAAAGAGATGGCTAATGCCCTTTCCTATCGCATACTTTGTAAGATGCGACAAAACTGCCGCAGAGAGTCCCTCCCCCTGCATTGTTTCGCTTACCGCTATGCATTTAAGCACATTGCCCGAAAGAGAGCCCGTTGCCTTTATTTCACCATTGTCGTCAGTATATATGACCGTATGCTCAATTGACTCATCGTATTTAAGTCCGCACTCCAAAAGAAAGTCCTTAAGCTTATTAAGCTTAAATCCCTTATACGGATTTCCTTCTTCCTCATAAATACCGTTAAAGACCATGCTGCCTTACTCCATATCCTTAAGTTTAAGTGCATGACACCGTAGCCCCTTGTCACGCAGTGCTTATTTTGAGTGTGTTTTTCACACAATGCCATACATTGTCATTATACCTTTTTTGATAAAAACTATCCATAGCAGGCGGTAACAAAAGGCTTAATTTTATAAGAAAACTGTGGTAGAATACGAACTGGTAAAAAACAAAAGGGGGTTATTCTCATGGCTAAAAAGGATGATAAGACAAATGTAATGAGGCTTCTTGATAAGGCCGGTATTCCCCATGGTGAAATCACATACGGACCGGAGGTTGGAACTGTAGGAACCGAGGTTGCAAGGGCCATAGGTGAGGATGAAAAGCATGTTTTCAAGACACTTGTCACAGTCGGTAAAACAGGCACACATTATGTATTTGTAATTCCTGTAGCCGAGGAGCTTGACCTCAAAAAGGCCGCAAAGGCTTCAGGTGAAAAATCAATAGAGATGATTAAGTCAAAGGAGCTTCTCCCTCTTACGGGATACATCCACGGCGGCTGCTCACCAATCGGAATGAAGAAATTCTTTACAACCTTCGTTCACGAGAGTGCAAGGGACGAGGAGGAAATCGTTTTTTCAGCGGGCAAAATCGGTTATCAGGTAAAATTAAAGCCCGAGCATCTTGAAAAGATGATCAGGCTTAATTATGCGGACCTTATCGTGTGAAACTTGACAATATAAAGTTTAAAGTCACACTTCCGTATTTTAATAATTTTTCACTGTATTTTTATAATTACCATGCCTTAAACGTGGTAAAATAAACACAGTCCATGGTGAACAGTCGGAGTTTCCGGCTGTTTTTTTGTGGAGGTTTTTATGATTAACAAATACGATATTTATGTTTCAAAGGGCTATGGAAGGGACCTATATGCCTTTGTAAAAAAGGTCACGCGGAAAAATGTCACCTTTCAGATTTTTCGATCCCCGGACCCTCAGGTCCCCGATAAGCTCGAGGATACCTGCTACTGCTTTAGGATAAATGACTTCCTTAACCTCTTTGAAAAATACTCAACCGATAATGTTATCAGTTCTTAAAGCTGTGGATTGGTGCAGGAATACGTCCGCCCCTGTTGATAAAATCAGCACATGAGTAGGTGTTAACCGGCATAACTGGTGCCCATCCGAGCAGTCCACCGAATTCAACATTTTCTCCCACTCCCTTACCGATAACGGGGATTATTCTGACAGCTGTTGTCTTCTGGTTAATCATACCGATTGCAGCCTCGTCGGCGATAATTCCCGATATTGTTGTGGCCGGTGTATCTCCCGGGATTGCAATCATGTCAAGTCCAACTGAGCAAACGCATGTCATTGCCTCGAGTTTTTCAAGTGTAAGGCATCCAACCTTTGCAGCGTCTATCATTCCCCTGTCCTCTGAAACCGGGATGAATGCGCCTGAAAGTCCTCCTACATATGAGGAAGCCATTACTCCACCCTTCTTAACCTGGTCGTTAAGGATTGCAAGCGCAGCCGTTGTTCCAGGTGCACCTACCTTCTCAAGTCCCATTTCCTCAAGGATGTCTGCTACGGAATCTCCTACTGCAGGTGTCGGTGCAAGTGAAAGGTCAACGATACCAAATGGAACACCGAGTCTTCTTGATGCCTCCTGGGCTACAAGCTGTCCGACTCTTGTTACCTTAAAGGCTGTCTTCTTTACTGTTTCGCAAAGAACCTCGAAGTTTTCACCCCTTACGTTCTGGAGTGCGCTTCTTACTACTCCCGGACCTGATACTCCTACGTTAATTACTGTATCGCCCTCTGTTACTCCGTGGAAGGCACCTGCCATGAATGGGTTGTCATCAGGTGCATTACAGAATACAACAAGCTTTGCACA
>JAUNDA010000070.1 GCA_030526295.1 Eubacteriales bacterium | reverse complement strand
TCCTCCCACCGTCTAAAGACAGTGGGTTTCCGCAACCTAAATAGTTATATGAAAAAACTCGGAATAGTATTTATCATTATCTCAGTTCTTGCATTTTTATTTATGATACTAAGCTTTCTGGTACATACAGGAACTCATGACGCGGGACCTGGCTTCTACAGCTTCTGGTTTAATAACTTTAAGGTGTCAGGTATCACGGCAGCAGTAACCCTCGTACTTGGCATCGTATGCAGAATTATCGGAAAGAAGCAGTCTAAACGCTAATAAAAATTCAGATAATCAGGAAACAGACTTCATATGGACATATTTTACTCCCCAGACAGAAAAATATGGCGTAAATACCTCGAGGAGCATTTTGAGACAGATTCGGAGGTCTGGTTTGTGTTTCCAATGAAGGGCTCGGGTGAGGAGAGTATGCTTTATAACGACGCGGTTGAGGAGGCACTCTGCTTCGGGTGGATTGACAGTACTATAAAGCATACCGACGAATTCCACCGCATCCAGCATTTTACCCCGAGGAGAAAGGGGAGTCCCTATTCACAGCCAAACATAGAGAGGCTTAAGTGGCTTGAGTCACAGGGAATGATTCACCCAAAGATAAGGGAGAGCGTTCTTCCTATAATCAATGCCCCATTCGTTTTCCCAGAGGACATAATGGAGCGTCTGCGCACAGACAAAGAGGTGTGGGAAAATTACGAAAGATTCAGTGACTCCTACAAGCGAATCCGCATCGCCTACATAGAGGCGGCAAGAAAACGCCCCGAGGAGTTTGAGAAGCGCCTCAAAAGCTTCATTGATAAAACGCGGAAGAATAAAAAGATTGTCGGCTTCGGTGGTATTGACAAATATTACTAAATATAGATTATGAAAAAACGTAAGACTTTATCGAAATCAATTAACCTTATTTTTATGGCCATGCTTCTTGCGAGCATGCTCGTAGGCTGTGCAAAAACGACAGGCAAAGACACTGAGGCTGCAAAGGCTGATGCTCCTAAGGTAACAGAAGCCGCTACCGAAACAGGCGGAGGTGGCAGTGGTGAAATCGGACCGGTAGCAGAATCAACGAAGGAGTCTCTCTGCCCCGAATGTGGAAGTGTGGTCAAATCAATTCTTGGTATATGTGAGGCCTGTGGCTATGACCCGACGGTTAAAACGGATGCCCCGGAGGGCTCGTACATTGTCCGTGTTATGATTAACCCAGACATTATTTTCCTCGTTGGCGCTGATGACGAGGTTATGGCGGTTCTACCGCAGAATAAGGACGCTGAGTATGTATATCTTACCATTGAGCTTTCAGGCTCCAAGATTAACGACATACTTAAGGACTGGGTATCGGAATGCAGTAGAGCTGGTTATGATGTAGGTGATACAAAAATCCTGGTTTCGGGTGCCGAAGGTGAAAGTTCAGTACAGCCGGAAAAGCTGGAAAAAATAGAAAAGGCTTATACGGAGGTCTGTGGGGAGCTTAACATCACACCGGCCCCTGAGGCAGTTAATGCATTGACAGCAGAAAACAAAGCAGAGGAGATAGCGCCGGAAAACATTGGAGTACCAGTATGTCCGGGCTGTGGAATACCGATTCTTTCCTTACTCAATAGATGTGAGGAGTGCGGCTATGACAAGACACCGGAGCTTTACCGATGCTTCTGTGGTTCAATTATGGACCCGGAGGCTGAGCTTTGCCATGTTTGCCACCTCAATAATAAGACAGGCCAGTACGAGGATGGCTGGGGTCCTGAGGGAAAGATTACCGAAATAAAGTGTTTTTGCGGAGCTACATTAAATTCTGATAATGAGTATTGCCCTGAGTGCCATCTCAATAACAAAACCGGTCAGTATGAACAGGGCTGGGGTCCGAATGGCCGTATCGAAGAGGTCAGGTGCGTCTGCGGTGCAGAGCTTGTCCCAGGTGCCGAATATTGCACTGAGTGTCACCTTAATAACATAACAGGTGAGTATGAGGAAGGCTGGGGTCCTGATGGTGAGATAGACACGCAGCTTCACTGTATTTACTGTGACAGTGTAAATGTCTATATCGGAAGAAGAAAATGTGGAAACTGCGGTGGCACAGGCCTTATGCCATGCTTCCAGTGCGGGGGATCAGGCACCGATTACGTGACTGCTGCCGATGACAGCTCAGGCTGGTACGAGACGTGCTCAAACTGCCATGGTTCGGGCATGTGGACCTGTCAGCACTGCAAGAAGCATCCCCTTCCCGAGATTTACATCTGCAGTGACTGTGACGGCGACTGGTCAATCGAGGAGGAGTAAAAGAGCATTGACTTCTATAAGTCCCTCGGGGCAGTACCTATGGAGGACTGGACAGTCTACCGCCTGACGGGCGAGACTCTTCGGAACCTTGCGCAGTAGGTAAACTATTAATTTTTGCCAGCCACAGGGTGGCAGGCACCTTTGGAAATGAAAGGAGCGTTGGAAATGAAGCCTTCATTCAAAAAGATAGTCTTGTTAATGCTGAGTGCGGTTTTGCTGACGGGAGTACTTGCGGGCTGTGTTAAGTTTGATTCGAACGAGAACTCGCGTGTTCCGACAACAGAGGCTGTTACGACAGAGGCAGCAGCCACTGAGGTGCAGACGACAGGCGGAGGGGAATCCGAAGGAAACACTGAGACTGCTGCCGAAATCAAAGCGTCTGCCAAGACCGAAGAGAAGCTCGCGCAGTCGAACATGAAGTTGCCCTCAACATTTCTCGGAGTGACTCCTGAGGAATATGAGATAGTTAATAATAACGGACATTTCGTAAAGGTCGGAAAGCTCATATATTTCCACATACCTGATGCCGACAGCATGGATAAGTCAGCCATCTGGGGTGATTATGCCGACCGGGACACAGGAAGAACCGTGCTTTTTGCATATAATCCGGGGCCAGATGATGTCGATGATGTAGAGGGTATTGATGCAAAGGCCGGCGAGGCGTTGCCGATTCTCTACGATTATACGAGCGGAACAATCGGAGTCGAGGATGACTTCCTCTATTCGCAGGGCTACAAGACAACAGACGAGCCAAACTTTAACGACTTTGTGGTTAAAGGCTATTCATACGTGACGGGCTATGAGTTCACCAAGGAGACAACGGGTGCCGAATATTTTCTCGGAGCTTCGCCCGATGGTTCATACACGGCCTCACACCACCATGATTATGTGGCAGAACAGTCGACGAACACAATCTCGATTTACCGTTACGGCTGCCTTAATAAGACCATCGTCCTTCCCGAGTTTTGCACTGTAATTAAGCTTGGAAATGAAAGCATCTACTATATTACAGAGGCTGGCAATGACCGCTACTGGCTTATGGAGCTTAACATCGAGACGGAGGAAGCGACACAGCTTGGACTCCTGCCGCAGTATGAAAACACAGGCTGGTACGGCGAGGTTGACGAGTGTATTCTTAAGGACGACGGAATCTATCTCACATACTCGTTCTACGAGGGCACGGGCCATTTCCTTACAAAGGGCTACTATGTTGAGGCAGTACCCGGGGAGCCCGGCTCGCTTAAGTTTTCTGACATGCCGGAGAAAAAGGAGTACGATGACCTGACTCTCGCTTACTTTGCGGTAATTAACGGCAAGATGGTTCCATCCGATGGTGTTCCTGGCACCTGCAAGGTAGATGAAAACGGTGTGCTTGGCTACTACGACGAAAACGGAAAATGGGTTAAGGTCTCCGAGGGATGGAAGTATGATTACAAAAACGAAGAGGGAGACTTTAGCGGAGTCGAGCTTGCCGAAAAGATCGGCGACGACATATATCTTATAGTGAATGACAATAAGAGAGCGCCCGAGGATGATATCGGCTGGAGATATGCATATGTAAGAAATTACATGAACGTATTCCGTGTCAGCATAAAGACAGGAGAGGCAGAGCTTATTCTCCACCAGGCCGCTCCATGGGCAGATTAAAATAGAAAGAAGGAAACCAGTTTTAATGAACATCTTAAACCAGCTCAACAGCCCCTATATGTATCTCATATGCGGTGGCATCATTGCATTTGTTGCGCTTGTATGCGTTATCTTCCTTGTGAGGGCATACCGCGCAGGTAAGGAAATCGGTATGGATACCGGCAGAATGAAGCAGACAATCATCTCAAGTGCAACCTTTTCGGTGCTTCCGAGTGTTGGAATTCTGCTTGGAGTAATCGCACTTTCGGGAAGCCTCGGAACGCCATGGCCGTGGCTGAGGTTATCTGTAATTGGCGCGCTTCATTATGAGACACAGATTGCACAGGCGGCAGCAGAGCAGGTTGGCATGACGACACTTAGCGCCGAGCAGATGAGCGCACAGGCATTTACGACAATTGCGCTCCTTATGGGCATCTGCATCATGTGGGGCATGGTGCTTTCGATATTCCTCAATAAAACCTATTCACAGAAGCTCTCTTCAAACAAGGGCGGTGGCATGGGCTTTGGAAACATCGCAATGACTGCAATGTTCATCGGTCTTGTAAGCACCTACATCGGCAGGTATCTCGGCGGCTTCATCTCCGAAAAAGGCCTCTTCACATTTAAGGGAGACATCATCCCGCTCGTTGTAATGGCGGTTTCCGCTGCCATCATGGGCATCTTCGTCTTCTTTATCGAAAAGAAGAAGGTAGCATGGCTTGACAGCTTCTCAATTGCCGCAAGTATGATTGGCGGTATGCTCGCAGCTGTTGTTGTTTCAATGATTTAAGAGGTGGCTAGGATGAATAATACAGAAAATAAAAACTTAAATGTGGATAACTCTGCCGCTTCTTCGGCAAATGTTGATAATGCGGCAGCAGTCAACTGGGAGGCGTATTCAAAGAAGACACATGTGCTTGGACGCGTGCTCAGCATGATTACGCTTGTCATGCTCATAGGCGCACCGTTCCTCATTGGATCATACCTCGGGGCATATCCGGACATGCATGCCGTTTGGAAGGGCTTCCTTTCAGTTGGAATCGTATGGCTTGTATCAAGCGTAGCAGAGTTCCTTATTTATACACCTATGCTTGGCTCAGGCGGCGGCTACCTCGCATTCATCACGGGTAACCTCATCAACATGAAGATTCCGTGCGCCGTCAATGCAAGGGATATGGTTGGCGCAAAGGCCGGCACAAGGGAAAACGAGATCATCTCAACAATCTCGATTGCAACATCATCACTTGTTACAATCCTTGTACTTGCACTCGGTGTGCTTCTCATGGTACCGCTTCAGCCGATACTTAGAAGTCCCGTCCTTGCACCTGCGTTTGACAACGTTGTACCGGCGCTCTTTGGAGCAATGGCATATAAATATTACAGAAAGAACATGCACATCGCTCTGCTTCCGCTTATTGTAATGGCGGTCCTTTTCACGCTTGTTCCGGCACTTATCGGCTCGACGAGCTTCATGATAGTACCATCAGGCGCCATCGCCATCGGTGTGGCATATTTCTTCTATAAAAAATCAGCTAAAAAATAAGGAGCAGACATGAACGAGAATAAGGAAAGTAACGGAAAGAAGGAAATGTGCAGGGAGAGAAAGCTTGCGATACTCTACTACTGCATTTCAGCTGTATCATACATTTGCTCTGTGATGTTTTTCGTACAGAGAAACGCCGGCCTGGGCGCACTGTGGCTTTGCATAGGCTCGACAAACCTCTGCCTTGGCTCCACATGGATAAATAAGGCCCGCACCAAGGAAACCGATGAAAAGAAATGAGTAGAATGAGGCTTAAAACCATTCAAACATAATCTTTACTTTTTTTGACTCTTTCGGCGAAAATCTTTACATTTTTGATAGCAATATGATAAAATAAGTAAAGATATTTGAACGAGGTACAATAATGTTTTCGTATGACGGACTTGAGAAAATTCTAAAGGAAAGAGAGATAGGAAAAACTGAATTAGGCAAGGGCGTGGGGTTATCGACACGTACGATAGCCAAAATTGGCAAGGGGGAAAAACTGTCAGGACGCAGTCTTTGCAGGATTGCAGAGTATTTGAATGTTCCCGTAGAGCGGCTTTGCCATGAGCAATCAGACAATAAAATATTGCAAATACTGAAGGAAGAAAAGGAAATGCATCTTTCCGGCGGCCTGTATCATGAACTTCAGGTTAGAATGACGTATAATTCAAACCATATCGAGGGAAGCCGGCTTTCAGAGGACCAGACAAGGCTGATTTTTGAAACAAATACCATTGATATAGGTGACGGGGTTCCGGTTGATGATATTCTTGAGACTGTCCATCACTTCAGGGCAATAGATTATTGTATCGATATTGCAGAGGAAGAACTTACTGAGGAAATAATTAAGAAGCTTCATTACATAATTAAGCATGACACCAAGGATTCTACACTTTCCTGGTTTGCGGTGGGGGATTATAAGAAACGCGCAAATGTGGTTGGCGGAAGAGAAACATCAAAGCCTTCACAGGTTGTCGGGCATATGAAAAAACTACTTGAGAATTATAATGCTAAAGCGGATGTAAGGATTGAAGATATTATTGAATTTCACGCAGAGTTTGAGCATATTCATCCGTTTCAGGACGGGAACGGCAGGGTAGGCAGACTGATTGCTTTTAAGGAGTGCCTCAGGCACAATATCATACCATTTATCATTGAAGATGAGAAGAAAGGGTATTACTATAGGGGGCTTTCAAACTGGAGATGCGAAAAAGGATGGCTCACCGACACATGCCTTGATGGCCAGGATACGTTCATAAGGCTGCTAGACATGCTGGAGATTTCACACAATTAAGATTTATGGAGAATAGACATGCGTAGAAGAGACAGGGAAGTAACGGAATTAAATGACATTTTGCATATATTAGACGAGGGCAAGGTTTTGCATCTTGGCCTTGTTGATGAGGGAAAGCCGTACATTGTTCCGATGAACTACGGCTATGAGTTTGAAAATGACAAGCTCGTGTTTTATGTACACGGTGCACTTCAGGGCAGAAAGCTTGATGTAATCAGAAAGAACGGTGACTGCTGCGTGCAGATCGAGTGTGACGTAAAGCCGTTTGCGGGCAAGGTTGCGTGCCAGTACGGCTGCAGCTACTATTCGCTTGACGGCTTCGGAAAGGCTGAAATAATTGACGACGTTGATGTAAAGATGAAGGCATTAACCTCACTCATGAAGGCGCAGACGGGAAAGGACTTTGAGTTCAATGAGGCACTTGTTTCAATCGTAAGCGTTGTACGCATCGAGTGCGACTACTACACTGCAAAATTCAGACCCCTCCCCGTAAACCCACAGGCCTAAGGAAATGATGTCAGCGACTAATCTAAAATCAGACTTTGGATTAGTCGCTTGATTTATGCCAAACATTCGACTATAATAAAATTGTATTTTAGATTAGTCGGAGGATTACCATGGCTTATATTAAAAGAGCGGTTTCGGAAATACTTAAAAACAGAGTCAAAACCAGCAAATGCACATTGATAGTAGGCGCCAGACAGGTGGGTAAGTCTACACTGGTAAAGCATGAGTTTTCTGAATACAATCGAACCAGCTTTGATGACAGGCTAACAAGGCTGCAGGCAAGGGAAGAGCCGAAGCTGTTCTTTCTGAATAATCCCCGCCCGCTGTTTATTGATGAGGTGCAGAAGGAGGGCTCCATTCTTGAGGAAATCAAACAGATCGTGGATGAATCTGACGTGAGGGGGCAGTTCATTCTTTCGGGTTCACAGAAGCTTGAACTGATGAAGGGTGTTAGCGAGTCACTGGCAGGAAGGGTATCAGTGTATGAGCTTAGCGGACTGTCATTACGCGAAATTAACAGGATAAGCTTTAATAAGCATTTTGTGCCTACGGATGAGTATATTAATGAACGCGAGGCCGAATTAAAGCCTTATGAAAATATATGGGATATTATTCATAAAGGTGCGTACCCCGAATTATATGACATCGAAAGAGACTGGCAGGAATTCTACTCTTCCTACGTTTCAACTTACTTGGAGAGGGACATAAACGAACTGATTTCTGCAGACAGCATTACCTTTACCAAGTTTTTGACTGCGGTTGCGGCTAGAACCGGCGAAATTCTTAAGTATGCCAATATTGCAAGCGAGGTGGGAGTGAGCGAGCCTACGGTAAAGAACTGGATTTCCATACTGGAAAGAACCGGAATAGTCTACCTGCTTCAGCCATACAGCGCCAGTGCTTTAAACAGGGCAATTAAAGCCCCTAAGATTTATTTTCGAGATACCGGCCTTGCCTGTTATCTTACCAGGTGGCTTACGGCGGACGCACTTAAAAACTCGGCGGTTGCCGGAAACATGTTTGAAACGTTTGTGGTTTCAGAAATACTTAAGTCATATTCCAATGAAGGTAGGGATTATCGTTTTAATATTTATTATTACAGGGGAAAGGATAAAAGCGTTTCCAATGACAATGAGATAGATCTGATTATTGAAGAAAACGGAACCCTGTATCCGATAGAGATAAAAATGACCGGAAACCCAAAAGCAAACATGGGAGCAACAAATTTGGTCCTTGATAAGGTAACGGACAGGAAAAGGGGCATGGGCATCATCTTATGCCTGATAGATAAAAAGACTTACTTAAGAGAGAACCTGATAGCGTTACCCATACATTATATTTAAAAGATTCCTGACAGAATGAACTTGCGAAAGTCCTATGAAAAATGTTGTTCTGACAACAAAACTCATAGGACTTTTGTTGTGCGTTGAATTCATGCATTGAATTTTGAGTAGCATTAAAAGAATGAAAAGCCAGTTGACAAAATCGACACGCGTGTCTATAATCAAAATCGACATCAGTGTCGAAAAAGAGGAAGAGCTTATGACAGGTAGCAAGAAGGAAAGAACAAGGGAAGGCATTCTTGACGCAGCCTATGTGCTGTTTGCAAGGGACGGCTTCAGTAAAATAACGATGAAGGACATCTGCGAGGCATCGGGCCTTAGCAGGGGCGGCCTCTACAGCCACTTCGGAAGCACAAGGGAAGTCTTCGAGGCCATTCTTATTAAAATAAACCAAAAGGACGAGATGAATTTCGCCGGTGAAATGGCTGAGGGGATACCCGCCACCATCATCTTAGACCGCGCGCTTAAGCTAATGCGCTACGAGATGGAGCACGCGGAGGATTCGCTTTCGCTTGCAATGTACGAATATGCCTGTACCTGCGACGCTGACCAGATGGACCACTTTAACAAGATTGGTGAAAAAAAGTGGACCGACCTTATTGAGTACGGCAAGGCGCGCGGTGAGTTTAACGAGGTGGAAACGGCGGAGATTGTAAACGTTATTTTGTATGCTTACCAGGGTGTCCGCATGTGGAGCCGCATCGTGAGCATGACACCCGAGGTTTTTGAAACAGTGATTAACCATATAAGAAAACAGCTTGTTAAGGAGCAGTAAAGCAGCAGAGAAGATAAGAAAGTGCAGGAAGCAGCAGAAAGGAGTAAGCCATGATTATAGAAACTGATAGATTAATCCTTCGCCCATGGAGCGAGGATGATGCAGAGAGCCTTTATAAATATGCGAGTGACCCGGCAGTCGGCCCGATAGCAGGCTGGCCCGTGCATACAAGCGTTGACAACAGCAGGGATATCATTAAATTCGTCCTCTCGGCTGATGAGACATATGCGGTATGTCTTAAGGAGGACAATGTGGCCATCGGAAGCATTGGCCTTATCCCGCCGGCACAGTCGCACACCGCGGCAGCAGAGGGAGAAATCGAAATCGGATACTGGATCGGCGTTCCCTTCTGGGGCCAGGGCCTTATCCCCGAGGCCGTGAGGGCACTTCAAAAGCATGCTTTCCTTGACCTAGGCTGCAGCGCAATGTGGTGCGGCTATTATGAGGGTAACGATAAGTCAAAGCGTGTCCAGGAAAAGTGCGGATTTAAGTATCATCATACAGAAAAGGATAAACCGTGTGAGCTCATGGGAGATTCGAGGACTGAGCATTTCACGTACCTAACAAAGGAGCAGTGGGAGAACTTATGAGAAAAGCAGTTGTATATATACACGGCGCAGGGGGAAACGCGGAGGAGTCAGGGCATTATAAGCCCCTCTTTCCTGACTGTGACGTAATAGGGTTTGACTATAAATCCGAAACCCCGTGGGAGGCAAAGGAGGAATTCCCGGCTTTCATTGAATCAGTTAAAGCAGGACATGACTCAGTTATCCTCATAGCTAACAGCATCGGCGCATTCTTTTCCATGCAATCTCTTAGTGAGGCTGAAATCGAAAAGGCCTATTTCATCTCGCCGATTGTGGATATGGAAAATCTCATTTGCCAGATGATGCAGTGGGCTGGTGTGACTGAGGACGACCTTCGTGAAAAAGGCATCATAAAGACGGGCTTTGGTCCTGACCTTTCCTGGGATTACCTTACATGGGTTAGGGAGAATCCTGTAAAGTGGACAGTCCCGACGGCCATCCTTCACGGCGGCAGGGACAATATGCAGTCGGACGAAATCATTGCAGCATTCGCCAAAAACATAGGCGCGAAGCTTACAAACTGGGCGGAAGGCGAGCACTGGTTCCATACTGATGAGCAGATGGCAGTCCTTGACCGCTTTATACAGGACCTGAATTGAACCCGTTGCAGGGGCTGTAAAAAACCTTGGAGTGGAAGGAACTTACAGATTGTACGAACAGATTGTACTAACAGGATAAGATAAATGGTATAATTAGCAGGTCATATGAACAGGACGGAGTTAAGCGAGTATATTCAGAATAGTTATGGTGCAAAGCCTGATTTCCCGTGGCCGAAATACCCGGGCAATGAGGTTTTTCGTCATGGCTCCAACAGGAAATGGTTCGCAATAATCATGGATGTTCAAAAGAGTAAGCTTGGCTTGCCTGGGGATGATGTCCTGCAGGTGGTTAACTTTAAATGCGACCCCGGGCTCATAGGAACATTGCCGGGTGAAAAGGGATTTTTCCCCGCATATCATATGAATAAAAGCAGTTGGATCACGGTGGCACTTGATGGAAGTGCTGAGGATGACATGATTAAAATGCTCCTAGACGGAAGCTTCGCAGCCACCGCCCCATGAGACGCCATCCTGCGGCAAACCGTAATAAGTACATAAACCAAGGGCTGGTTCAAAGACAAAGATCATTGAATCAGCCCTTAATTATGGCCGTTAATTATCGTAAATTGTAATCCGAAATTCCATACCCCAT
>JAUNDA010000128.1 GCA_030526295.1 Eubacteriales bacterium | reverse complement strand
GACTCATAATGCGGTCTTTCTTTTCCTTACCTACCAGAACGACCTCGACTGCCTCAAACAGATCTGACTGTGATACCGCATGTCTTCCATGTTTTACGGCATTGATTGCAGCCTCATTGAGGAGGTTTTCAAGGTCAGCTCCTGTAAAGCCAGATGTAACCCTTGCAAGGTTAGAAAGTGATACATCCTCTGCGATGTGCTTGTTCTTTGCATGAAGGTTGAGAATAGCCTCCCTCGCCTTGACGTCAGGCTTACCAACTGCAACCTTTCTGTCAAAACGACCCGGTCTCATGATGGCGGGATCGAGGATATCAACACGGTTTGTTGCAGCAAGAACAATGATTCCCTGGTTCTCTGCAAAGCCGTCCATTTCAACAAGAAGCTGGTTAAGGGTCTGCTCCCTCTCATCGTGGCTTCCGCCAAGACCGGTTCCCCTTCGTCTTGCAACAGCATCGATTTCATCAATAAATACGATACATGGGCTGTTCTTCTTAGCTTCCTCAAACATATCCCTTACACGGGCAGCACCGACACCGACGTACATCTCAACAAAGTCAGATCCGGAAATTGAATAGAACGGAACTCCAGCCTCACCTGCAACTGCCTTTCCAAGAAGTGTCTTACCTGTTCCTGGAGGGCCCACGAGAATAACGCCCTTCGGAATTCTTGCACCCATATCCTTGTACTTAACAGGGTTCTTAAGGAACTCAACGATTTCACGAAGCTCCTCTTTCTCCTCCTCCATTCCTGCTACGGAGGCGAAGGTTACCTTGTTATCCTTTGCAAGTCTTGCCCTTGATTTGCCGAAATCGGCCATCTTGGCACCTGCTCCGCCACCCATTCCGCCTCTGAGCATCGGGATAAAGAAAAAGATGATAAGCGCAAACATCAATATTGACGGAAGCCAGTCCCAGATATCCGATGTCGAAACAGGGCTTACCGTATACTCAACTCCTGCCTTATCAAGACGCTCTGAAAATGATGAAATGTCCGGAACAACCGACTTTGATGTTGTGCCGTTAACGAAGCTTATGATTACCTCGGCCGTCGAACTGCCTGCTACAGGCTTGATGTTTACTCCCGTGATGTTTGCCGGGTTCTCCACAATGTACTCAAGCTCAGTAGATGAAAGCCTCTTTGAACCTGTAGTCGGCATAAGCATTGAAATAGCCAGTGCCACGAGCATTATGATAAAGAACCATGGTATCCTGATTTGTCTTTTTTCCATTAATTGTTACTCCAAACATAAAATTTCGCCTGACAGGATGCTCACGCAATAAGCCTCTTGCCAGGCGGATTATCTCTCTTTATTTATCGAAAACAACCTCTCCGATATATGGAAGATTGCGGTATTTCTGTGCATAATCAAGGCCGTATCCAACAACAAACTTATCCTCGATGACAAATGCAGAATAGTCTGTATTGAGCGGCTTAACCCTTCTTGAAGGCTTGTCAAGCATTGTGGCGATTCTGATTGAAGCAGCGCCGCGGTCTGCAAGAAGTGTCTTTAAATATGAAAGTGTGTTACCTGAATCAATGATATCCTCAACGATGATTACATCAAGACCCTCAATTGCATCGTCAAGGTCCTTGATAATCTTAACAACACCGCTTGACTCCGTGCTTGAGCCGTAGCTTGAAACCGACATGAAATCGATTGTCACATCAAGAGTGATGGACTTTGAAAGCTCTGTAAGGAAATAAACTCCGCCCTTAAGAATGCTTATAAGGCGCACTTCCCTGCCGGCATAATCCTGGTTGATTCTCTCAGCAACCTCCTTAATGCCCTTCTGTAATTCTTCTTCGGTAATCA
>JAUNDA010000069.1 GCA_030526295.1 Eubacteriales bacterium | reverse complement strand
TCCTCCCACCGTCTAAAGACAGTGGGTTTCCGCAACCTAAATAGTTATATGAAAAGCTGCAGCGTTTGACATTGCCGACACATATTCGCCCAATGTCTCCTGTTCGAACCAATTCTCCTTAAATTCAAACCATTCCTGTTCATCTGAATATCTGCATAAATCAAGTACTATTTCTTTTGTATTCATAAAATATTCCCAACCTTTTATCCCTAAATGTATTATAACATATTGGGAAAAAAGTTGGGAATAAGTTTAATAATTATTGCCGATAAAAAGAAAAGTGCACCAAACCAGTGCACTTTCCAAAATTTCTTTTTTACCGCGATTACATAATCTGATTTCTGGTTCCGTTATCTGAGCCCTGCTTGCTTGAAGCGCTCTTGCATCCCTGACCCTGTCCGCTATTCTTGTTGTTTGAATTTCCCGGGCAGCCTGATGCTGTGATAACGTCCTTTGCCTCGAATTCAACCTTCTCAGCTGTTGGCTTGTTGTATTCCATATCAAACACTTCCTTTCATAAATTTATTTACGAAATATTCCAAAGTCATTATCGCACTTTTTTTGAAATTTTCAAGTATTTTTTAAATAATTGACAATTAATTATCAATCTTTATTCTCCGATACGGTCACTTTCTTTTCGTTAAAGCCTATCACATTGTCACAAATCGGGAGAACCGCACGCCTGTGAGTGATAATAAGACATGTCACGCCCTTAAGTGAGCGGATATTCTCCACAAGCTTAGCCTCTGTCTTTTCATCGAGAGCACTTGTCGCCTCGTCAAGGAGGAGTATCGGTGCCTTGGTAAGAAGCGCACGTGCTATTGCAAGCCTCTGTGCCTGTCCCTCCGAAAGTCCAGCTCCCCTCTCACCAAGCACTGTGTCAAGGCCATCCTCAAGACTGCCAATGATTCCGTCCATGCATGAAAGGCTGATTGCTTCATTTATTTCTTCTTCTGTTGCCCCGGGGTTAAACATCGTGAGGTTTTCCCTTATTGTGCCCTCAAAGAGCATGTTTCCCTGAGGAACATATGAGATGAGCTTTCTTGTAAGAGCCCCTGCCTCCCTAACTTCGTCATTAAACTCAAAGCTAACCGTTCCCGAATCCGGTTTGTAGAGACCAAGAATCAGGTTAAAGAGAGTACTCTTTCCACAGCCTGACATTCCCATGACCGCATATGTTTTTCCTGGGATTATTGTTAAATCTGCTCCGTCAAATACCTTTTCCCTGTCATATGAGAAATGAACATCCTTAAGAGAAATTGCCTTAAGTTCATCATAACGGCTTCCCATATCGGTATCACCCGCCGATTCCTCTTCCTCCTTATCGATGATTTCAGAAAGTCTTTCCTCACTTGTAACCATCGAATATGCCTGTCCGATAAGCTGTGCAGCCTCTGAAACAGGGTCCTGAATAAGGGCGATGAGCTGGATTACAGCAACAAGCGCGCCATATGAGATGTAGCCAAGATATATTCCCCTGCAGCCCCATATCATGCAGAAAAGCCATGAAAGGCGGAAAATCGATCCAAGCACCGTATTAAGCGTTATGGAAAGTGAGGCATCCCTTCTTTGTGAAAGGACATAGCCCTTCTCCCTTTTTTCAATTCGCTTTGTTATTTCATCCTCTGCCGAGCCTGCCTTTACTGCCTTAAGGTTAGTAAGTGTCTCCTGAAGACCGGTATAGAGATAGGCCTCATTTTCACGCATTTCCCTTCTCATGCGCTTCATTGGCTCCTTAAGAAGGAATGTTACAACGAGTCCGAGGATTCCGCATCCAACAAGCAGCACAACAAACTGCCAGTCGATGGTAATGAGAATCCACACAGCTCCAAAGAAGCTAACGCATATCGAAAGAAGGCGCGGAACAAGCTCAAGTATTCCGTCCTTTACGATGCATACATCAGTATTCATGCGGTTGACGATTTCCTCACTGTGGTAGCCTGCCACCTCGCTGTAGCGCTTCTTCATAATCTTTGAAAGAACCATTTCCCTAAAGGTCCTGCTTAAATCAATGCTTGAATGTGCGCTAATGCGGCTATAAAGGAATACAACAACCCTGTTAAGTATAATAAGTATGCTTAGAACCACTGCATACGTCACGAAGCCATTCGTCTCATGAGAAACGGCTGCATTTATGAGATTTTTTGTAACGAGGGCAACAAGCAGCGAAAGAACGGATATGAAGAGATCGAGCACCGAAAGAGCCATTACAGCTCTCCTGCCCGATTTTGACCAGCTTATTATATTGGCCCATGAACGGCCCTCGAATATCGCCCTAAGCTTTTCCTTCATAAATCCCAATCTCTTATTATAAGTAATCAGTGTTTTTAATTTTAAGGGTCTTAATAACGAAATTATGCACCCGTCTTAAAAAGAGTACGGTCTTTCTTTTTATTCCTGAATTAAGCCACCTTAATCCCTTTTGCCTTTCGGCATCGGTATCGGTATTAATAACCACCCCGTCACGAAGCACCTTGGTCACTTTACCGTACACAAGGCTTAACGGTACGGGGTCATCAGGCATCCTGCAGTTATCGCCAAACGTTCTGATGGTAGCGCCTTCGGAATCCGTCTCAATAACCCTGTGGCACGAAAAGATTCCGTCAGGTCTCTTAAAGAGCACAATGTCTCCCCTTTGCGGCATTCCATTAAGCGGCTCTATTGTCACCCTGTCACGTCCGTTTCTAATAAGCGGGTACATGCTGCTTCCCGTAAGCGTTGACGTGATGGGTGTTGTGTCACCAGCCTTTACCTTCTCATGCCATTCATCAAGTGAAATCCGGGAATACTCTTTTTCCATACCGGTCATTCGATTACTCCCATTTCCTTAAATTCATTTATCATCTCAGTAAGGTCAGCTGATGCAGTTTCCTCGCTTATTTCATAGCGCTTTACCATCGCGTCCGTGACTTCTTCCATTGTTTTATCATCCTTAAGCATACCAAGAATAAAGGCGGAAACCTCGTTAAGCCTCACTGCTCCGCCGAGGCTCTTTTCCTCCCTGCCGTATGCTATTAAGACATATTCATTTCCAAGCCTTACCGGCCTGTATCCCTTCTTAAGTCTCATTACTATAGATAATAACCCTCATCGTCACGCTTTGCATTCATTACTGAAAGCATGTCCTGAAATCTCTTACTGTCCTCTGCTTCCCTGATAATGTTATCGGGACTGATTGCACCGTCCTTTTTAAGTGCCTCAAAATAATAAAGGCCCCTGTAAATCCATGCGAACGGTCTAAGTATTCTATGCTTTTTTGCAGCCTCCCAGGTTTCAAGTCCTTCTCTCTCAAGGACGCTTAATATATTGAAAAAGCCTCTTTTTCTTTCAAGCGATAACCTTACCCTGTCGGCTGAATCGGTTCTTCCCATATTTCCGCTTAAAAACGCGGCTTCCTTAAGTGTCTCGACAAGTTCCATATCGGCACTGTCACACCAGGTGATATTATCAGCCGGACCTATTGTATCCTTGCATAGCTTTGTCATCGTAATGGCAAGTGTATCAAGGCCAAGCCCACGCGTAGCCTTTCCAAATCCGCCGTTCCATACATCATCGGTGATTTCTTTTCTTGCAAACATCCACCAGTCAAGAATCTGCTTAAATCCAATGCCAGAATTCATGTGGATTCTTGCATGCTCAAGGAGAACCAGGCCGTTTTCTGTTACGTCAAAACACGGGAACATATATTCACCGTCGTTATCGGCTGCCTTCTCTTTTATTTTGTCAAAGCCCTCAAAGAGCTTTTTGTCAAACGCTGACTCAGTTCCATCCCTTAACGGAACCATCGAATTATGAGCCTCAACCTCAAAGCCATCCTTAAAGAAACAGATGTGGCGTGGCGTTGTTTCAAGTATCCTGTATCCCCTGTCATTAAAGAACTTAGCTGCGGTCTCAAAATCAGAGGGCTTAAAAAGAAGGTCGATGTCGCCCATCTCACGAAGCTCAGGTCTTGGATAATTAGATGCCGCCGCTGAGCCCTTAAGGATAACCGTCTTAAGGCCAGCCTCATTTAGCTCGCTTAAAAGGTCGTTCTGGAATTCGTGGTATGAATAGAAATGCGACATGCACCTGTACGCAGAAATCTTCCATTCCTCTTTAAGTTCTTTATTATCAAACGAAAGCTCATCAAGAATGTCACCGCAAAGCTCCGATACAGTCTGCTTATTCATTACGCCGTAAACTTCATCGCAGCTTAAAAGATTACTTAACTCGGGCGTACCATCTGTAAGTGCCCTCCTAAGTAATCCGAAAAACATCTCTTTAGTTTTATCCGTGATTTTTGCCATGCGTCTAATATATCACATTTTCTGCTTTTAAGCCATTTTCACTTTGTTAATATGTTAACCTGCGACGATTGTTGCTCTTCTTTGGCTATCGATGCATATAAAGATTCGGCAGAGAGACCACGCGCAACTTTAGCTTCTTAAGCGCGTACGGTCCTCTGCCGAATCATTTTAAACTTTGCAAATTCAATTACTTTATGATTTGTAACATTAAAAGAGGCTCCCTTACGGAAGCCTCTTAAGCAAAATTCTTATTTAAGAATTATTTTGCGTTTGAGTATGCATATACATAGTTGCTAAGATCGATGTCTCCATCCTTCTTAAGCTCCTGGTAAGCTGCGTTGTAACGAGCTACGAGGTCAGCGTTTGTCTCAGCAAATGTCTGGTTCGGGTTCTGCATGAACTCTCTCCAGCATACGTCTGCCTTCTCACCCTCAAGTGGAAGAAGTGAATCTGGGTAACGAGGAACTGATGTGTAGTTCTCGATCTGTCCGAAGATTGCCCACTGTGGTCCAAGGTCAGCCTTAGGTGTTGCATTAGCGATAACAGATGCCTTATATGGGATCATTCCGCCGTTCTCGAAGATAACCTGGTTAAGCTCATCGCTGTTAAGGAATACGAATGCATCAACCATAGCCTGCTTCTTAACGTCATCAGCGTCTGCATAGTTAACTGCGTCGATTGAGCAACCTACTCTGTCAAGCCATACGCCCTTGAAAGGAGCTTCGCCAGCTTCTACTGTAGGCATATCGATTACTGTCCAGTTGCACTGTGCCGGGAACTGTGTTGTATATACAGCATAGTCATAAGCCGGAGCTGGGAACATACCAACAACGCCCTCTGCGAACTTAGCACGGATCGGGTCGATAGCGAGATCGTCAGCACCGATCATCCAGCCGTTCTGGTACATTGTCTTTACACATTCCATCTGCTTCTCGAACTGTGACCAGTCATATGTCTCTGTGTTAGGATCCCACCATGCCTTACCTGTTGAGTTCATTGATGTGAGCTCAGTAAGTCTTGAGAAGCATGATCCCCATGTTGACCAACCATAACCAAACTCTACGCCGTTACCATTCTCTGTGATAACCTTTGCGCACTCTACGATGTCGTCCCAAGTCTTTGGAAGCTCAAGACCGTTCTTCTCAAAGAGGTCTGTGTTAACAGCCATCTTAAGAGGAAGAACCTCAAGAGGAAGAGCTACGAGGATGTTCTGTGAACCCTGGTAGTTGATACCCTTTCCAAGGTACTCCTTGTATCCCTCGATAGTTGCCTTAAGAGCTGCATCGTCAATAGCCTCAAGGTCCTGGATCCAACCTGCCTCAACCCAGTCAGCCTTTGTTGTACCAGCATCGATGAGGTCATAGTGTGTACCTGCCTGCATAAGAGCATCAAGGTCTGATATGTAAGAGTTGATGTTAGAGATAATGTTGATGTAAACGCCCTTCTGTGCGCCTTCACCCTTATTCCACTTATCTACTTCTTCCTGAAGTACTGAAAGATAAGCACCGATTGAGCAGTAGTAATCTACTTCTGTGATTGTAGCCGGAGCTTCTTCCTTAGCTGCCTCAGTAGCTGCCGGAGCTGCTGTTGTTGCTGCTTCTGTAGCAGGTGCCTGTGTCTCTGCAGCTGGCTGTGAGCAAGCTACGAGTCCGAGTACCATTGCTGCTGCAAGGAGCATTGCAAGAATCTTCTTCATTTTGTTTCCTCCTAAAAATTTGTGAGTAAATCCATTACTCAAATATGCGAGTAGTATAGCAAACATGCTAATGCAAATCAAGGATTTGTGAACAATTTTTGAACAGTTTGTTACATTTACCTATTGTAAACTGCTGATTTTGTGCAAAATGCCACTATTAAGTTCACATTTATGAAGTTTATATAGTCTCAAGATTATAGTAATCTTAACTTGTGACAAGCGTTGCCTTAACAATCTCTGCGTAGTTAATAATTACACATTTTGTTGAAATCAGGCATCAAAAAAGTGAGGAACCGAAATTCCCCACTTAAGTCTCTGATGATATTTAATTACTTCTTCTCTTCTTCCTTCTTTGGAGTCATCTTGTTGTATGCCTTAAGGATAAGGAAAAGAACAAATGCTGTTGCAAGGAATGTAAGGATGTCGTTGATAACGATACCGATTCCAAACTGTGCCTCGCCGATGCCGAATGAAAGGCTCTTAAAGTCGATGCCGCCGCAGATGATTCCAAGAAGCGGAGTGATGAGCTGCTCAACAATGCTGTTAACAATCTTGTTGAATGCACCGCCGATGATGATACCGATAGCCATTGAAACCACGTCGCCCTTAGCGATGAATTCCTTGAATTCCTTCATGAAACTGTTCATTTTGTAATCTCCTGTCTGTTTGTATTTCTTTTATTAATACCGGCGGGGCTTATCCTGCCGGAATAAAAACATCCTTGCCGACCTGTCACAGCTTCCGGATATGACAGAGTCTTTTCCTTAATAATGGCGATGTCATTACCACCATCGGGGATTGTATCACATCCCACATGATTTTGATATATTATTCACACATTAATTTTGATAAAATTCATCACTTTCTTTTTATCTGCTGTCCATAAGGGGCTAATAAGCAGCTTTTTAGGCGGGTCGCCTGTCATACGGTGGATAACCGTATCCTCAGGAAGTATCTCGAGGGCCTTTCGTAAAAATGATGCATATTCCTCAAGAGTATATTCCTTAATGGGATGTTCCTCTAGGAATCCGTCATTTTCCATGTAAAGTCTTCCAAGCCTCGTACCCTTAAGTATCTGTAATATCTGAAGCTTTACACCAAGCGGGTGCTCTCCCCTCCTTAATCCGGCGAGGTACCTCACGGTATCAAGGCTCATTTCCTCGTCTTCACCGGGAAGACCCGCTATCACATGGATAACAACCTCAAGCCCCGCACCGGTAAGCCTCTCGTATGTATCCTCAAATATGCTAAGTTCATATCCCCTGTTAATAAGCGCTGCCGTATCATCACTTGCGGTCTGAAGCCCAAGCTCCACCGTGACAGGCTTAATATTGTTTAATTCCTTTAAGCGGATAAGCATCCCATCGCTTATGCAGTCGGGACGTGTTGCTATGCTAAGCGCTACGCTGTCAGGCTCCATTACTGCCTCATAAAATTTTTCATAAAGCACATCCGGGTCACCGTATGTATTGGAGAAGCTTTGAAAGTATGGCATGTATCCCGCAAAGCTTTTTGAAATTTTTGCGCTCACAAGCTCCTTTGCTTTTTTCATCTGATCACTTACCGAAAGCTCAGCACATTGGGCAAATTCCCCTGATCCACCCTCAGAGCAGAAGATGCATCCACCGCTTCCGTTTTCTCTATTCGGGCATGTACAGCCTGAAGAAAGGGCAAGGCGGTAAACCTTGCCCCCGAATCTCTCCTTCATGTACATGTCGAATGTTCTTTGCTTCAATTCTTAATTTTTTTAGGTTTTAATCTAATGTTTCTTCCGTTTCCAAATCTTTTTCCAGCTTAATCAACATAAGTATGGCAATTACCATCATAATTGCCTCCTCAGCCGGGAACGCAAACCAGATGGACTGCGGACCAAAGAGCATTGGGACTATGAAAACAGTCAGTGGAATGATTACAAATCCCTTTAGGATGTTGATGGCAGCCGATGCCTTTGTCCTTGTTGTTGAATAAAGGTATCCCGAAATGATTACAACGAAGGATTCGAACCAGTATCCGATTGAATGCTGTGGCATCGCCTTTACTGTTATATCAAGCGTCTCTGCATCTAGACCATAGAGAACGCAAAGCGGTGTTGCGAAGAACAGTAAAAGAATATATATGACTACAGCTCCAACAAAGCCTATGATGAGACCGCTTCTTAAATACCATTTAAGGTCCTTATATTTCTTTGCTCCGTAGCACTGTCCAAAAAGTGGCTGAAGTCCCTCTGCTGTACCGTTGAATACAGCAACCGAAAATGCCGCGATATATCCGATAACTGCATATGCATTTACGCTCTTTTCACCAAGAAGCTCCAGTATCCTGTAATTATGCAGGATAATCGATATCGGAGGTGCAAAGGACGAAATGCATCCGGGAAGCCCCCTTAAAAAGATCTTTTTAATAAGCTCCGTATCGATATCTATCTTTTCAAAGTACAGATTTCCTTTTTTAAGAAGGAAATGTGGAAGTACCATAAGCATTCCGACCGTCTGTGCCACACCTGTTGCGATTGCGGCACCCTTTATGCCCATCTGCATCGGGAAGATGAGCAGCCAGTCACCAAAAATATTGATTGCGGTGCTTATGATTACGCAAACACTGACATACACGGGAAGCTTGTCATTTCTTCCAAAGCCGTTTACCGCCATGCACATGCCGCACGGAATGAAAAAGATTGCATAGTAGAAAATGTAATCCCTTGCAAGCTCAAAGAAATAGTCATTTGCTCCAAGAAGCCTTGTAACGGTATCAACGAATACAGTTCCGAGGATACAGAAGATTGCGGAAATAATCGTTGTAAGTGCAAACGAATGGATAAACGCCTGTCTTGCACCCTTTTCATCTCCCCTTCCGGTACGGATCGCCGTAATCGTAAGTCCACCGACATTTGTGAGAGTAATGATAGCCGTAAATATCATAATGAACGGAAAAGCGATGTTAACGGCACCAAGCGCATCGGAGCCTACTCCCCTTCCCGTAAAGAGACCGTCAATGATTGAAAACAGGAAGATACTCACCATGCTTAGGATTGACGGCGTAACATATTTAATTAAAAGCTTTCCCTTTGATAAATTCTCCATAGCCATGGTATTTTACCACGAAAAAAAGCGGCTGACAATGATGTCAGCCACCTTTAAAGTCATGTTAAAGGATTACTCCTTGTACTCGTATACCTTGTAATCATCCTCGAAGAGCTTGTTGATGTCCTTAAGTGTCTCACGAACGAGAAGGTCTCCACCCTCGTGACCTATCTGGCCTGAAGCGATGAATGCTGAATAGTGACCATGCTTCTCAGCCTTTTCTGTCGGAAGGTATCCCTCTGTACCATTTGCAAGCTGGATAAGGAATGACTGCTCGCAAAGCTGGCGTGCCTTAATCTGGTTGCCGTAGTCAAGGAAGAGCTCGAATGGGCTTGTTGCGAACGCTACTGAACCCATACGGATGATATGAACGTCTGTGTCAAGGCATTCCATCTTCTCCTGAAGCTTGAATCTCTTTACGATACCAAGCTTAACCTGAAGGTTTGCAGCATCGTTAAAGTCAACGTTACCCTCGTGGTCTCTTAAGTACTCCTTAATAGCCTTAATAGCCTCATTGTACTCTGAAAGTGTTGCACGGCGAAGAGGAAGCTGCATGTTGTGAACATGGTGCTCAAACTTGATATCCTCCTGTGCGTCCTTAACATCGATTTCCTCGTATGTGTCAAGGATTGCATTTGCAACTCTCTTTCCTGCCTTCTTCATGCCTGCGATATCAAACATTGAAGGATCTGCCTTACGTACAGGCGGGTTGTGGCGGATGAGGTTAGGATCGTGTACATCTGTCTCCGGGTTAACCCATCTTACAAGGTCAACAGGGCACTGGTCACCTGCAGGTCCGCAAAGCGGAAGCATGAAGATATCCTGGCCGAGCTTCTCACGGATAAGAACCTTTGTCTCGCCCCAGAAGTCAGGAGATACAAAGAGTCTGTGCTGTACGCACTGTGCAGGACATGCAAGGTTCGGAACAACGCCTGTAAGCTTGTCATTCTCATCAAATACATACATAAGCTCAACACCTGAGTCATTTCCGCCCTCAAGCTCTGTGAATACTGCAGTATTTGCATTACCCCACATCTGTGCTGTTCCGTCTGAATAGTCAACACGGCGGCACATACCAACAGCAGCCCTGTCAAATGCATTGACAAACTTACCAGGCTTTCTAGCCTTCCAAGCCTCGATGATAACCTTTGAAAGCTTCTCAACAAGGAAATCGAAAACCTCCTGAGGTGTGCATACGTCAGGTCTGTTTGCATCAACTGCAGGAACATACTTTACTCCAGGAGCAAGGAACTGCTCAAGAAGCTGTACGTTTGAATCAGAGCTTGTAAGGTTCTGAAGCTGTCCTCTTGGATATACAGGGCCTGTATGTGTATGGATTGCACAAATGATAACCTTCTCAGGTACAAGACCCTCCTTGTTATCCTTAAGTGCATCCTGAACTGCGTCCTTTAAGTTGTATGAAACACCTACAAGGTCAGTTGCGCAGATAACCATCTGGTCACCGCCGCACTCAACTGCCATTGCTGTTGCCATAAGTGGTTTCTCAACATATTCCGAAATTCTCTCTGCAAACTGTCCTGCAAGTGAAATCTTCTTGTCAGGTGTGATGCTTATCTCGGACCAGCCGACATTTAACTTTGCCATCCTATTATTCTCCTTCTTACTCTTTATAAGTATAAACTTTATAATCGTCTCCGAACATCTGTGAGATGTCCTTGAGAGTCTGCCTTACTAACTGCTCGCCGCCTACATGTCCTACATTTCCTGAAGGAATCCATGCTGAATAGTGGCCGTGCTTTTCAGCTGTTTCTGTTGGAAGATATCCTGCAGATCCGCCTGCAAGCTGGATAAGGAATGTCTGTTCACATACAGCCCTTGCCTTAATCTGGTTTGCAAAGTCGATGAAAAGCTCGAACGGATGAGATGAAATTGCAACCGTTCCCATACGGATGCAGTGGTACTCTGTATCATAGATATCCTTGTGTTCCTGCTCCTCGAAACGGATAAGGATTCCGATATCGTCCATAAGGTGTGCTACGTCATTAAAGTCAACGTTTGCACCGTTCTTTGCCCTTACATACTCAGCGATGTTCCTTTCAGCCTTCTTCTTGTCTGAAAGTGTTGCACGTCTAAGCGGAAGCTGCATAGAGTATGCCATGTGCTCGAATACTACATCAGTCTGGAAGTTGTCAAGTCCTTCTTCAAAGGTATCAATAACCTCTCTTGCGATTCTCTTTCCTGCCTTCTTCATGCCTGCGATATCAAACATTGAAGGATCTGCCTTACGTACAGGCGGGTTGTGGCGGATGAGGTTAGGATCGTGTACATCTGTCTCCGGGTTAACCCATCTTACAAGGTCAACAGGGCACTGGTCACCTGCAGGTGAGCAAAGCGGGAGCATAAAGATGTCCTCACCAAAGTGCTTACGAAGAAGCATCTTTGTCTCGCCCCAGAAATCAGGTGATATGAAATGTCTGTGCTGTACGCACTGTGCAGGACATGCAAGGTTTACAACAACACCTGTAAGCTTCTTTGCATCATCAAAGATGTACATAAGCTCGATACCCGAGTCGTTTCCGCCCTCAAGCTGTGTGAATACTGCTGTGTTTGCATCTCCCCACATCTGTGCTGTATTGTCTGAGTAGGCAACACGGCGGTTCATTCCGATTGCAGCACGTGCAAATGCATTTGAGAAGCCACC
>JAUNDA010000068.1 GCA_030526295.1 Eubacteriales bacterium | reverse complement strand
AGGACTTACAGGTCCTACAACAATGGGACTTATCAAGGTTGTAGACAGCGAGAAGTATACCTTCACACTCGCAGGCGCAGCTGATGAGGTTACACCAAAGCTTATCCAGGGAGAGCTCGACATGGCAGCAATTCCTGCCAACCTCGCTTCTGTTCTTTACAACAACACGCAGGGAAAGATCAGGGTTCTCGCAGTTAACACACTCGGAGTTCTTTACATCACGGAAAAGGGTGACACAGTAACAGACGTTGCTTCACTTAAGGGCAAGACAATCTACGCTACAGGAAAGGGTTCAACACCTGAGTATACACTTAAGCACATCCTTAAGGAGAACGGAATCGATCCTGAGAATGACGTAACAATCGAGTTTAAGTCAGAGCCTGCAGAGATTGTTGCCCTTCTTGAGAATGCAGAGGGCGGCGTTGCAATGCTTCCACAGCCTTACGTAACAGCTGCAATGTCAAAGGTAGAGGGACTTCACATCGTTCTCAACCTTTCAGAGGAGTGGGATAAGCTTGGCTCAGATTCAAAGCTTATCACTGGCGTACTTGTTGGAAGAAGCGATTTCATCGATGCTAATCCTGAGGCAGTTGAGACCTTCCTTAACGAGTATAAGGAATCAGTTGACTGGGTAGTAAATAATACAGAAGAGGCTTCCGAACTTATCGATAAGTATGGTATAGTAAAGGCAGCAATCGCAAAGAAGGCGCTTCCAATGTGTAACATCACATTTATCTCAGGTGAAGAGATGAAGACAAACCTTAGCGGTTACCTCAATGTTCTTTTCGAGGCTAATCCAAAGGCAGTCGGCGGAAGCCTTCCGGGTGACGATTTCTACTACGGAAACTAATTTGAACATTTGTCCGCAAAGGGCATCTGTTTAGGAATTACCGGATCAGGGTTTTGCCTTAGCCGGGATTCGTCAAAACAAAAATGGCCGGTTTCAAATGCAAGCCGAGACCGACTAAAGAATAATGCGCACTCCTAATAATACGATTTTTAATAACAGTACAAAAATCAAGAAAACAATTAAATACCTGTTCGCAATCATGCTGCTGCTTGCCATCTGGCAGGTGGCAGCTTTGTGCATAAAAAGCACTGTTTTAATAGCCTCACCGCTTGCCGTATTAAAGCGCCTTCTCACCATCTGGAGGGAGGACAGCTTCTTTAAATCGATAAGCTTTAGCTTTGTAAGGATAGCGGGTGGCTTCATCATCGCATTCTTTACAGGCATCATACTGGCAATACCCGCAGGAAGGTTCGAGTGGTTTGAAATTATGATGAGCCCGTTAATGGTCACGATTAAATCGGTGCCGGTTGCCTCGTTCATCATCATAGCCCTCATGTGGCTTTCATCAAAACAGCTTTCGATTTTCATCTCGTTTCTGATGGTTCTTCCCGTCATTTATTCAAATGTACTGCAGGGAATTAAGTCGACAGATACAAAGCTTCTCGAAATGGCTGATGTATTTAGACTAAGCTACGGAAAACGTTTTAAGTACATCTGGCTTCCGTCAATAAAGCCCTTCCTTTTAAGTGCAGCTCATGTTTCACTTGGAATGGCATGGAAATCGGGAGTAGCTGCCGAGGTAATCGGAATCCCTTCAGGCTCAATCGGTGAAAACCTCTACGAGGCAAAGGCATACTTTAACACAGTCGACCTCTTTGCCTGGACCGTAATCATAGTCCTAATAAGTGTGGTATTTGAGAAGGTTTGCATCCTGCTTTTAAAGAAGTTCTTTGAACATCTTGAAAACGAATAATAAAGATGAGTGACATAAGGTTTGAAAAAGTAAATAAGAGCTTTGGAGAGAATAAGGTGCTTGATGATTTAAGCATCGTATTTGAGGAGGGAAAAACCACCGTTTTAATGGGTCAGTCAGGTATCGGAAAGACCACGATTCTTAATCTTATCATGAGGCTTATGAAGCCTGACTCAGGAACCATCACGGGAGTACCAGTAAAAATCGCATGCGTATTCCAGGAGGACAGGCTCTGCGAGCAGTTCAGTGCCATGGCAAATGTCCGCATTGTAGTGAACAGTGTAAACGAAAGAACATTATCTGATTTCCAAGTGAACAACGTGGATTCAGATAAAAACATCCAGGCTGCATCAGGTATTAACGAACAGCCTGCCTTAAATAGAAAAAGTATCGCTTCAAATGCAAGTATCAGCGAACACATAATGGAGTGTTTTAAGGACCTTGAGCTTACTAAAGAGGATGTCACGGAAAAGAAGGTTGTTAACCTCTCTGGCGGCATGAAGAGAAGGGTTTCGATTGCGAGGGCTCTTATGAGTGATTACGAGCTTCTTGTACTCGACGAGCCGTTTAAGGGCCTCGATATCGACACGAGAAGTAAGGTTGCTGACACAATCCTAAAATACAATAACGGCCGCACAATCATCATGGTTTCCCACGATAAGAGCGAGGCCGAGCTTTTAAAAGCGGAGGTATTTAATATCAACAATAATAGCTAATAAGTGCGCCGTTTGACCGGAACACTACGCCGTTCGAAGCGAAATGCCATGCCGTTCCTAGCGGAATCAATACGCCTTTATATCGGAATTCTGTGCTCGTTCATTTGAGGATTTTGAACACCGAGTGATAGTACTCAAGTATCCCCTCTTTTTTTAGGTTGGACAGCTCCCTTGAAAGTGCGCTTCTGTTAACCCCGAGGTATGTGGCCATATCCTCTCGGTTCATCATGATTTCAAAGGGCTTGCCCTTTTCTGCCTTTACGGTCTGTGAAAAGAAGGTGAGAATCTTATCGCGGATACTAAGCTTCGAAAGAGTCTGGATACGGTTATTCATGCTGAGTGTCCTCTCGGCAAGCATAGCCACAAAGCGTTTGCTTAATGGGTTGTTACCATCGGCATGGACATTGTCGCAGTTCATCATAAGTAGCCTTGTATCACGTGTTGCCTCGATATAAATCGGGGCGTTTTTCTTTAGGTAGCAAAGCGACTCACCAAAGGTTTCACCAGGCTCAACTGTAGCCATGATCATGTGGTTTCCGTCAATGTCATCGGAGTAGATCTGAACCGTACCCTCGATAACCATTCCAAAAAAGGTCATGGGATCAGTCGTCTTTTTTACCTGCTCTCCCTTTTTAAATTCCCTTTCGACAGCATTAAAGAAAGCAAGAGCCTCCGGGAGCTTATCCCCCGAAAGGCCCTTAAATAAAATACAATCAGTTTTCAACAAATTTTCTCTCACCTGAATGAACATCTCCCCTGTGGAGTCTGAAATCAACCGAACTCTTTAAGTACTTAAGGTACTCTCCGTCCATGCACATGCCCTTGCCCTCGGAATCACTGATCTTTGCAACAGGTCTTCCGTTTACATACTGGAGCTTAATGACAATGTTAAGTGGCTCCTCGCATGTGTCATTTGTTACGAATGTTCCGATGCCAAATGATACCTTTGTTCTGTCCTTAAAGTACTGGTAAATCTTCTCTGCCCTGTCAAAATCGAGGCTGTCTGAGAAAAGAAGCTGCTTTGTCTTAGGATCAACTCCAAAGCTCTCGTAGTGCTTAATAAGCTTCTCTCCCCACTCAAACGGGTCTCCAGAGTCATGTCTTACGCCCTGGTAGTTATTAACCATTGAACGTCCGAAATCCATAAGGAAAAGGTCTGTAGTGAGTGTATCCGTAAGTGCAGTTCCGTTATCACCGTTATACTCGGCAAACCAGTCCTTCATTGCATAGTAGTTTGTATATGCAAGCGGGATTGAATCAATACCCTGGTACATCTGAACAAACTCATGTGCATATGTTCCGATTGGAACGAGGTTATACTTCTTTGCAAAGTATACGCATGAGGTACCTACGCACTTATCAGTCTCAGTTGCAAGGCGCTTAATAACCTCATCCTCCCACTCGCGTGAAAGTCTTCTTCTGCATCCAAACTCGGCAAACTTAAAGTTGTACTTACCGCTGTTAAGGTCTGCAATCTTCTGGTCGAGTCTTTCCTCTGCTGACTTACGAAGGACGTTATAATCGTACTTCATTCTGAAATATACCTCGTTTACGATTTCAAGAAGGTAAATCTCAAACTGCATTGCTGAGAAAAGAGGTCCCTTTACTGCAATAACAAGTGTTCCGTCATCCTCAAGCTTGATGTCAACATACTCACGGAGAGGATGCCACAGCTTAAGAAACTCAACATAGTCGGGCTTTATGAATCTGATGCTTCCAAGATATTCAAGCTCGTCCTTTCTGAACCTAAGTGAGCAGAGGTAATCAACCTGCTCCTCAATTTCCTCAACCATCTCAGGCGTGAACTTCACGTTCTCGTTACGGCACTTAAAGTAGTACTCGCCGCAAAGGTCTGTATGCTTATGGAAAATAACCTGGTTCATGTTGAACTTGTAAAGGTCTGTATCAAGTAGTGATATAACTATCGGGTCTAATTTCATTTCTTCTCCAGTCTTTCTTAAATGCTGCTTGTTTCTTTATTATCCTTGGACTTTATAACGATTTCCCTGAGAGTATCATACATCGGGATAAGTTCATCGCAGATGTACTCCTTCCAGGAATCGTAATCATCATTTATTAAATATTCGCGCATTGTACTTGCAGAGATTTCAATGTACTTTGGTACACTTAGCTCTGCAATATTTTTGCCCTCGCCCTCGTCAAACCAGTCCTGGCGTCTTGCTTCCTTACCGCTTATCAAAAGGTCCGGGAGCATGCCACAGTCATTCTTTACGTGCTCAAGCACGTATTCGCCCCATGCTGAGACGTTACCGAGTCCTGCGTCTGGAAGCGGATATATTTCAATGTCTTCCTTAAACACGGCCCTGAGCATGGATTTTCTCTCCTCGTATGAGAAGGGATTTGATGCCGTGCCTGACTCCTGGCTTGAGCCCACGAACACTGCCACTCTCTCACAAAGCTCCATGGCCTTTAGAACCATTGATTCATGTCCCTTATGGAGTACCTGAAAGCGTCCAACGAGTATTCCTAATTTGTATGGTTTCATGCTCATTTGATTGCTGTCTCGATTCCTGAATCATATGACGGGAACATGCTCAGCTTAAAGAGGTTAGCCACATGCTTCTTATCGATAAGAGCCTTCTTCTCAGGGTCATCCATGACACCTGTCCTGATATATACATCAAGCTCTGCATATGTAAAGCCGAGGTTTTCCTCATCTGTCTTTGACTGAAGTCCGTCAATCGGCACCTTGTCAACGAGAACGTCCGGAAGTCCGATGAGCCTTCCTATCTGCTTCATCTCTGTTACCGTGAAATTTGAGCATGGTGAGAAATCACCTGCAGCATCGCCGTACCTTGTCGAATAGCCTACCCAGTCCTCTGAAAGGTTACATGTATTTGCAACCCTGCCGTTATTTGACTGTGACACTGCATAGAGTGTACTCATCCTGATACGCGGCGGAAGGTTTGTTCTTGACTGTGCACTAAGCTCAAACGGAATGGCCTCAGTTATTCCCTTTACGGCAGCCTCAATATTAACCTCGAAGGATTTAATTCCGAGGTGGCTTACGAGAAGACGCGCCATGTCGATGTCATGCTGGTGTCCGCATGGCATTAAAACTCCGATGACACGGTCCTTACCAAGCGCCTCAACGCAAAGAGCCGCTACTATAGAGCTGTCCTTTCCACCTGATATTCCAACAACCGCGTTGCAGCCCTTTCCGTTCTCCTCAAAGAACTTCCTGATCCACTCAACGCAACCATCCTTTGCCTTTTGTACATCAAATGTATATTCCTTCATATGTTCACACTTTCATTTATTTAAACATTATCCTTTATTTTACCACATATCTTAAGCCTTTGCCACTTACGAAAGTCCCATACCGTGTGTGAAATGTCGCAAAAACAGCTTTTCTTTTTTTAATGACGGCACTTCACTTTCTTAAACACCCAGGCTTTTGCCATTTTGGAATTCTTCGCGATAGTTTCACTGAACGTCGTAAGTCACTTATATCAGTCAGCTTCCTCGCTTATATAAGCCGCAAATCTCTCAGCATCAGCCTCAGAGCACATGCATGTAAGAAGTGTTCCCTCTGCAGAATAATCCACAGAGATGACGTTTGACTTTCCCTGAAGGTAGCTAACTGCGGCACCGTCTGTAAACGGAATAAGGAAGGTAACCTTTCTCTGCTCCCCGTAAAGCTTTTTGATGATAAGCTCAGAGAGCATGTCTATTGACGAATCCTCTGCGGCACTCATAACTATGCTGTCACCGCTTAGGTTAATGTGTGGATAAACCTCAGGCTTTGGGTCACAAAGGTCAGCCTTATTAAATACCGTAATCATCGGTATGTGTCCTGCCCCGAGGTCACGAAGTGTCTCATTTGTAACCGCCATATGGTCCTTGTAGTGAGGGTCAGATCGGTCCACAACCTGTATAAGGAGGTCTGCCTCAAGTGCAACCTCAAGTGTCGATTTAAACGCCTCTACAAGAGCTGTTGGCAGCTTCTCGATAAAGCCTACAGTATCTGAAAGAAGGAATTCCTTTCCCCTTCCGGGAGTAATTCTTCTTACCGTTGTATCAAGTGTGGCAAAAAGCATGTTTGCCTCAAAAACCTTCTTTTCACTGTCCTCGGCAAAACGTCCGACGAACCTGTTCATGATGGTGGACTTGCCGGCGTTTGTGTAGCCTACAAGCGCAGCCATCGGAATACCCGCCTTGTTACGCTTTTTTCTCTGTGTCTCACGCTCCCGCTGGACAACCTTAAGCTCTCTTCTAAGCTCTGCGAGTCTGTGGTCGATTTCTCGTCTGTCAAGCTCAAGCTGTGTCTCACCTTCACCCTTACTTGACATTGAACCTGAAGCACCACCCTGTCTGTTCTGCTTTTCCCAAAGTCCTATAAGGCGGGGTTTAAGGTACTGAAGCTTTGCGAGCTCTACCTGGAGCTTTGCCTCGTGGCTACGTGCCCTGTCGCTGAAGATTTCAAGGATAAGGGCAGTCCTGTCCATAACCTTAATCTTAAGCTCCTTTTGCAGGTTGCGTAGCTGAATCGGTGAAAGCGTATCGTTAAGGATAAGCATGTCTGGCTTTTCCTCTTCGATATATTCGATTATCTCGTCAAGCTTACCGGTTCCGAGATATATCGCATTATTCATATGGTCTAGCTGCTGCGTAATCATATGAACGGGTTCCATGTCGCAGGCCTTTGTAAGCTCCCAAAGCTCATTCATCGAGTGGTCGAAATCCTCCCTGGACTTATCCTTCTGGAAGGTCTCGTAAACTCCCGCAAGCAGTACCCTTGCTTTTTCTTCTTTATTCTCAAAGTACATCTATGTAAGTAATCTCCAATTAATTCATGCCGCAAAAAAGCAATATGGCGGCATGCTGTTGTTTATATAAGCTTCATGTCTATGTTTAGACTGTTACCCTCAGCACTAACATCGGCATATGCCCCCGATATAAGCGGCATCTGCGGTGCCAGGTGTCCTATGTCAAGGTCCATGAGGATTGGCACGTTGTATTTGCCAAGTATTCCCGTAACTGCCGTATATCGGTCGAGTCCCATACCGTCGGCATCAAACATCATTGGTCTTCCAAAGAGGAAGCCCTTCGCATTCTTAAACCATCCGGCATTATCAAGCTGCCAGAGTGTCCTTCTTATGCTAAGTGGTGTAAGCTCGCAGGCCTCAAGGAACCAGATGACACCGTCACCTGCATATCTTTCATTAAATTCCTTAACCTTATCAAACTCAGTGCCACAGAGAATCGTGAGTATGTCCATGCATCCGCCAAGAAGCCTTCCGCTAAATTTGGCTGAGTTACCTGACACTAATCCTCCGTTATCACAGGCCGCACCTGCTTCTGGGTTCTCCACACCGTCTTTCTCCGGAACATAAACCTTCATGTTGAAATCCTCAGTAAGGTTCCAAGGCTCAAACGGATCCGGCTCCTCTCCCTCTGGGATTTCCCTGTCATGAAGCTCCCACTTGTCATAGTTTGATACGCTAAGCTTCCTTCCGGTTAGGATATCAAACGCATCCCCTACAGACTTATGCCATGTCTTCTGTCCAAACGCTGATGCGCACGGACCATAGATGGCCGCAGTATCGCAAAGTGTCGGAAGAGTAAACGTGAGGTTAGTATTATCAGAATAGCCGATATACCACTTTGGCTTACTCTCAGCTATCGCCTCAAAATCGATATAGGGCAGGTCCTCACACATGGTTTCCCCACCACCGCAGGAGATAATGATGTCACTCCTGTCATTAGTAAAGAAATCATTAACCTCGGCTCCGCACCTTTCGGGTGTTGTGCTTTTACCTATTCCGTCACACGCCCTGCAGTTAGGTCCTTGCACTGTTTCATAGCCCTTTTCCTTAAAGGTATCAAGGGCATTATCAAAAAGTGTACTGTATGGTTCGATTGTGCATCCAAAGCTTGGTGCAATAAAACCGATACGTCCACCATCCTGTAAAAATTGTGGATATCTCATTCCTTATTCAGTCTTTCCTTCGTCTTTTTTCTTAGCTGAAGTCCTCGCCTCTTTTGCAGCCTGTTCCTTTGCCACCTTTACAGCTGCCTTTTCCTTTGCTGCCTTTGCAGCAGTATGAAGTGCTGCATCGTCAGTATTTTTAAGAAGCCTTATTCCCACAAAAAGTGTAGCGATTCCAAAAACAAACGCAAATGCCTCCATCACATAGACGTTAATCTGTCCCATCTGGCAGAGTGCAGCCGGTGCATCCGCGATGGCATGCACAAGAATTGCCACTGGATAAAGCCACATCTTTCCTGCTACCCTTGCAGCAATAAATACGATGAGTGACAGTCCGACATGAAGTGACATGGCAGATACCCTCTCAAGAATTCCAATGAATGCATTTGAAAGCGGAATCGAATTTGCCACCTGAACCGCCTGTGCTGTAACAGTCTCATCACCTACAGGTACACCGAGTGAAGCGAGAAGATATACGAGGTAGGTTCCGCCTAGGAGAATGAATACCTCTATTCCGCCGTGACCAATTCCGTATGCATAGGCGCATGACTTTTCATTATGATTTTTAAGAAGCACCTTAAAACCAACAAGTCTTGCAGTCTCCTCAAAGATGCCTGCAGCAAATGCCGCATAGAGCATATATAAAACCGGTGAACCAAGGATTGTTTTACCAAGTGAGATGTTTGCATTAAGCACGAACGAGTGAACGATGCTCTCAAGGTAAAGTGCAAAGAATGTAAAGCAGAAGGCACCTGCGATAAAGCACGTTACCTTAACACCACTTTTAACCTTGTACCAGATTGCAACACCAAATGATAAAAGAATAGCAGATAAGAAAGCTATTACAACTGCTGGATTAACTGACATGTGTGTTTCCTCCAAAAATAAACTAAATTAATTATATCCCATAAAGGACAAAAAGAGAATAAAAAGAAAATTCCCGGCCTTAATTAAAAGACCGGGTTAAATCCATATATACCTCTCAGGGCTTGCCCTGCTGCTTACACCAGATACTCATTATCCAGTCAGTTGGCAGGTGCTTAACCATAAATACCTGAAGGCGTACTGGGAGACCGCAAATTGAAACAGTCTTACCCTTCCTTAAATCCTTCATGGCCTTATCAACTACATCCTTAGACTCATACCATCTGTCATAGTACTTAATGGTATCATCATTAACGGCGCGGTCCATAAACTCTGTCCTTACCCATCCAGGACAGGCACAAAGCACCTGGATGCCGCGTGTCTTAAGCTCCCTTCCAAGCGCACGTGAGAAGCTGAGTACATACGCCTTACCTGCACCATACACACCGATATACGGAACCGGCTGCCATGATGAGTTGGATCCGAGATTGATGATCTTATCTCCCTCCTTCATGTACGGAAGACTCCTGTGACACATCGCGGTAAGTCCCTTGATGTTTAAATCGATCATTCCAAGCTGCTCATTAAGATCATACTTCTCAAAGGTGCAGAACTTACCATAACCTGCAGCATTGATAAGCAGACAGATTTCAGGCTTCTCAGCTTCAAGTTTAGCTGAATACTCGTCCCATGCCTCAGGCTTACTAAGATCAAGTGCCAGTGGCACAATCTTAGCCTTTACATCATCCTGTAGCGCAACCAGTCTATCCTCACGCCTTGCAATTACCCATATCTCCTCGGGTGCAAACTCCCTGTCAGCTGCGATCACAAAATCGCGTCCCATTCCGGCAGATGCCCCCGTTACTACTGCTATTCGTTTCATACTCATACCCCCATTATCCACGATGCTTTGGCAGGAACAGATTGTCATCTGTAAGTTCAAGAAGTTCAGCCATCTCGATGGAATACTTAAGGTTACCTATATCCTCAAGTCTATGTGCATCCGATGCAAACGAGAATTTGATTCCCTCCTTCTTCGCATTTCGAAGCATCCTCTCATACGGACTGCAGAACATACTCGTTATCTCCATAGCCACGTTGTGCTTCTTACAAAGTGCGATGATGTCATTCTCCCAGTCAATCATCTCCCTTGACCAGTATGGCACATCATCATAGCACGGCATTGCACAGCAGTGTCCGAGAATGTCAATCGGATATGTCTCCATATGGTGCTTAATCATCTTGTAGGCGGTATTGAGATACTCATAGGCACGGCCCTTGTTGTAGCCAGGCCAGTCCTTTATGATGCCGCAGCGCATTGCAAACCAGCGTCCGAATATGAACGGAGCATCCTCGGTAATAATCTGATGTACCGATGCCACTATGTAATCAAAACGGTTAAGCATCCTGTCAGGCATGTCAAAGGGCAGGTCAATGTTTGCCTCTCCTCCAACCGGTATGCCAAGTGAGCACGCATGGTCAAGATATCTCGTAATATCCTCAAGTGTCTCATTCTTCTCACAGAAAAGATGGTCTGCTATTCCGGTCTTATAACCGCCCCCCGCAGCCTTCTCCATAAGGTATTCAATTGATGTCACGCCATCTGAAAACGTCGAATGACAATGTAAATCGTAGATGGTCATATAAAATCCTTTTTTACTATTGTTAATGATAAGCCTTGATTTTATCCGTGCCGAAATCCAAAATCTTTACACCGAAACTGCAGTGCTTAAAAATCTGACCGACGGTTCAAACAAAGAATTAATAATCAATTATTACGTATTCGATACGAGCACTGTGACTCAGTAATATCAATATTAACATTAATACCCATGTCAATTAAGAGCTTTCTTATGTCTTCTTTAGTAAGCTCGCAATTGTTGCCAATGCAAATTGATTTTAAGGCTTGACTGCTCGATGTTATCCATGGAATTTCATAATGTTTTTTTACACAAGTCTTTAAGTCACTTACATCTATATCCTTCACAGAAAAACTTTGGTCCTCCAATGGGTAGTACACAAGCCTTATTTCATCTTCTTGAGCAAATGTTGGATTTTTTACAAATCCAGAATAACGCTTAAATGTTGGCCTAATATAAGTAATCCAAGCTTCAGTTCCTTTGCACTTTATTATTTCATAACATAATTCTGCCATTCTTTGTTCAAATTCAGAAGAATGATAGACCACTTTTTCATAGCCAATAGATTTTGATTGAATACTGTTTGGATGTGGCATCTGTTGCTTTATTCCATTTCTCTCAAACCAACTTAGATCAAATCCCAATGATACACCTTTTGTATTATCACCGTATTCTTTCCACTGCGACAATATGTCCTCATTTTTACAAAAACAAATTCCGTATGGTGGATCACACAATAATTCCGTTTTATATTGGCTGTCAATCATTTGAATAACATCATTCAGAACATCTTCAGATAAATCTGTTGTTAATAATTTTCGCTTAACATTATCCCATAGATTCACAAAAGTTCTAATAACTTCCTGATTATCATTTGAGTCAGTCAGGTCTGAGAGCCATAAAACTTTACTTTTCAAAATATTCTTAAATGTTTCAATTGAACAATAATGATACACTACACTAATAATATTATCCATTATGCTCTCCACTTCAATAATCATCTAATCATATCTTATTGAACTATCAATCCGATTGGCTCTTCCTAGTTGCAAAGGACTTTGTAAT
>JAUNDA010000067.1 GCA_030526295.1 Eubacteriales bacterium | reverse complement strand
GAATACTGTTTTTTGACCTTGACGGAACACTTCTTGAGAGTGCATCTGACGTGATACCTGAGAGTGCGGCCAGGATTCTAGAGAGGGTACGTGGGGATTATCTCATATGCATAGCCACGGGCCGTGACATGGATGCCGATTATTCGAGGAAGTACGTTGCCATGGTTAACCCGGACGCAATCATCCACAGTAACGGTACAAAGGTTGATGCAGGCGGAGAGAGGCTTTATGACCACCAGGTGGACAGGGAGCTTCTTAGGAGGCTTTATGACTATGCAAAAAGCGAGGGCTTCTGCCTTGGCTTTTCTAACGAGAACGGCTGCTATTATACAGAGCCCGAGATAAAGCGCCAGTCGGACATCACCTGGAGGGGCTTTTGCGACAGGACATTCCTTCCGTTTGAGGAGGCATTTACAAAGGACATTCCTGTGTGTGCGCTTTCGTTTGCGGGAGACATTGCAAGGATAAAGCCGCTTGTCGAGGAAAGGTTCCCGGAGATTACGCTTTTTGCGTTTAATAACGGCGTAGGGGCAGACGTAGTTGAAAAGGAATACTCGAAGGCTGAGGGTATGAAGAGGGTATGCGAGTATTACGGAATCCCGATGGAATGTACATATGCATTCGGCGATTCAGCTAATGACGTACCGATGCTCAGGGCGGCAGCGGTTGGAATCGCGATGGGTAATGCGGATAAGCATGCGATTGATGCGGCTGACCACGTGACAACGGACATTAACGAAGACGGAATAAAGAACGCAATCGAAAGGTATGTGTTATGCGAGAGGAACTGATAAGGCTTAGAAATGAAATGGAGAAGGCTGGTGTAAGCCTTTACATTGCGTGCGACTGTGATGACCATCTGAGCGAATATGTGGACGACTATTATAAATCCATGAAGTTTGTGTCAGGGTTTACAGGAGGCGACGGAACGCTCGTTGTGACAATGGACGAGGCAGCGCTGTGGACTGACGGCAGGTATTTTATCCAGGCGGCAATCGAACTTAAGGATTCAGGCATTGAGCTTATGAAGATGGGTGAGCCAGACTGTCCCGACATGTACGAATGGATAAGTGAAAAGCTCCCTAAGAGCAGTGCAATCGGCTTTGACGGAAGGTGCATTCCAGCCAACATGACAGAGCGCATTGAGGGGAAAATACCAGGCATTAGCTTTATCTCAGCAGACCTCGTTGGAAGAATCTGGGATGATAGACCGGCTAAGACTCAAAATCCCGTAATGGTGCTTAAGGATTGGCAGACAGGAAGGACTGTGTCTGAAAAGCTTAAGGATATCAGGGATGAGCTTTCAAAAAGGGGAGCTGATTCCACTGTGATAAGCGCATGCGATGACATCGCCTGGACACTTAACATGAGGGGTTCAGACATTGCATATAATCCTGTTTTTGCATCTTTTCTAATAATAGACACTGAAACGGCAACACTCTTTATTACCGGGGAGCACCTGACAGGTGAGGCAATGGACCATCTTGCTGAAGCAGGTGTCAGAGTTGAGAATGATACTGAGAAGGTTTATGAGGCAGCAGGCAGGCTAAGTGGAAGGGTGCTTGTTGAAAAGGAAATGACCTCCTACGAGATGCTTAACTGCATTAGGGCAGAGAAGGTATTCGGACTTGGCGCGGCGGCACGGCTTAAAAACTTTAAAAATGCCACCGAGATGGATAACATTAGAAAGGCACAGATAGAGGACAGTATTGCCGTTACAAGGTATATGTATTTCTTTAAGCATGAGCTATTAATGGGAAACGTACTCACTGAGTGCACTGCGGCGGCAAGGCTTCATGAATTAAGGACCGAGAGAACTGGCTTTAACGGTGAAAGCTTTCCAACGATAAGTGCATACGGTGAAAATGCTGCGATGTGCCACTATGAGCCAGATGAGTCAAGGGACGTTGTGGTCGAAGAAAGGGGTCTTTATCTTTGCGATTCGGGTGGCCACTATGACTGTGGTACGACTGATATTACAAGGACATGGGCCTGCGGACCTTTGACAGATGAGGAAAGGAAGGCCTATACGCTTGTTGCAATAGGTAACCTTAGACTTGCCGCGGCAGTTTTCCCAAGGGGAACGGCTGCAATTACGCTTGACTATGCCGCACGAAAGCCGCTCTGGGATAACGGCATGAACTTTAACCACGGCACTGGACACGGTGTCGGATATATTCTCAATGTCCACGAGAGGCCTGCGGGAATCAGGTACAGGTCAACGGCCTATGACTGCTTCAATGTAATGGATGAGGGTGTCTATGTATCGGATGAACCTGGATACTATGCTGAGGGAAAGTTTGGCATAAGGCTTGAAAACATGCTGCTTTGCGTTAATAATGGAGGAATGTGCGGCTTTGAGACGGTTACGTTTGTGCCGTTTGACAGCGAATGCATTGATGTCTCCTTAATGAGCGATGAGGATATCCGCCTATACAACGAATACCATTCGGCGGTTTATGAAAAAATCGTTCCGCACCTTTGTGGAGCGGAGAGGGAGTGGCTTAAGGAGGCCACGGCTCCAATAGCCCGCTTTTAAATGAGAGGCATCGAAATATGAGAAATTGTGAATTTCGATGCATGAAAAATGAACTTTTTGCAATGAAAGGCAACGAATTTTGGATTATTTGAAATTTCGATGCCCTGCATGGCCCATTTTTCTGAAAATGAGGCAACGGAAATTCTGAAAAATAAAAAATCGATGCATGACTTCTATGATTTCAAGGAAAAAAGGCATCGGAATAATTGAAAATCTCGAGAATTGTTGCAATGGTCAAAAAATTTAGAATATGCATTTTCGGTAAAGAAGCATAAAGATGAAAAAATACCAAAAAACAGGATGAAAAAGTGCAGAAAACACTTGAATTTATGCGCACTTTATGGTATTCTGTTTTAGCTTGCGTGAGCAGGCAAATTTGTAACTATTTATCATGCCTGATAACATTAACGGGATCCTGCCGTAAATCGGTCCCCGCTATAACAGGCAGACGCTTAAAAGGAGGAAAATCAAATGAGCGTTATTTCTATGAAGCAGCTTCTTGAAGCTGGTGTTCACTTCGGTCATCAGACCCGCAGATGGAACCCTAAGATGGCTCCATACATCTATACCGAGAGAAACGGTATCCACATCATCGATCTCCAGAAGACAGTTGGTAAAATTGACGATGCTTACAAGGCAATGAATGAAGCAGTCGCTAACGGCGGCAGCGTTCTTTTCGTTGGTACAAAGAAGCAGGCTCAGGAAGCTGTTGCTGAGGAAGCTCTTCGTTGTGGCGAGTTCTACGTAAACGAGAGATGGCTTGGTGGAATGCTTACAAACTTCAAGACAATCCGTACACGTATCGAGAGACTTAAGGCTATCAGAAGAATGGCTGAGGACGGCACATTCGACGTACTTCCTAAGAAGGAAGTTATCCTTATCAAGAAGGAGCAGGAGAAGCTTGAGAAGAACCTCGGCGGTATCGTTGAGATGAAGGAACTTCCTTCAGTTATCTTCGTAGTTGATCCTAAGAAGGAGAAGATCTGTGTTAAGGAAGCACACGCACTCGGCATCCAGCTTATCGGTATGTGCGATACAAACTGCGATCCTGAGGATCTTGACTATGTTATCCCTGGTAACGATGACGCTATCCGTGCCGTAAAGCTTATCGTAGCTAAGATGGCTGATGCTGTTATCGAGGCTAAGCAGGGTGAGGAAGCTTATGTTGCTGAGGAAGTAGCTGAGCAGCCAATCGAGGAGAAGGAAGCTACAGACATCGAAGAAGTTGTTGATGCTGAATAATTAATTTCAAGGAGGAATATACAATGGAGATTACTGCTAAGTTAGTAAAAGACTTAAGAGAAGTAACTGGTGCCGGCATGATGGATTGCAAGAAGGCTCTTGCAGCTACAGACGGCGATATGGATAAGGCAATTGATTTCCTTCGTGAGAAAGGACTTGCTGGCGCACAGAAGAAGGCAGGAAGAATCGCAGCCGAGGGTATGGTTGAGACAAAGATCTGCGAGTGCGGTAAGAAGGGTGTTCTTGTAGAGGTTAACTCAGAGACAGACTTCGTTGCAAAGAACCAGAAGTTCAGAGACTATGTAGCAGAGGTTGCTGAGCAGGCACTTGATGCTGAGAGCGAGGACATCGATGCATTCCTTGCTGCAAAGTGGGAGAAGGAGCCTGAGCTTACAGTAGCAGAGAAGCTTTCATCAATGATCTCTGTTATCGGTGAGAACATGCACATCAGACGTTTCTCTATCGTTAAGGAAGAGAACGGTTTCGTAGAGTCATACATCCACGCTGGTGGAAAGATCGGTGTTCTTCTTGATGTTGAGACAGACGTTGTTAACGACGAAATCAAGGAGATGGCTAAGAACGTATGTATGCAGGTTGCAGCTTTAAAGCCAATCTACACATGCAACTGCGAGGTTAGCGCTGATTACATCGAGAAGGAGAAGGAAATCCTTAAGGCTCAGATCATGAACGATCCTAAGGAGGCTGCAAAGCCTGAGAAGGTTATCGAGGGAATGATCGCAGGACGTATCAACAAGGAACTCAAGGAGATCGTTCTTCTTGACCAGACATACGTTAAGGCTGAGGATGGCAAGCAGTCTGTAAAGGCTTATGTTGAGTCTGTTGCTAAGGCACAGGGTGCTAAGATCACAGTTAAGAAGTTCGTTCGTTACGAGACAGGTGAGGGTCTTGAGCACAGAAACGAGGACTTCGCAGCTGAGGTTGCTGCTCAGATGGGCAAGTAATTTAAGCGAAACAAAGATTTTTCGAAAGAGTCATATCATATTTGGTATGGCTCTTTTTTTACATTGACTGGTAATGTTTGTGTTTAAAGGAGAGATTTAGAAATTATTTGCTTATTTTAAAGTTTATGACATTTATGGGGCTTTTAAGGTCGATACGGCAAGTTGACAAATCTGTCATTCGGGAGTATCATTAGATACGTAATGAAGGTTGAAGTATTTTATACTTCATTAAATGGCAACGCCGGTGAAAGACCGGGGCAGCTCACTCTACTGTAAAGGATTCTAACGGGTCCCAAGCCAGAAAACAGCCTATGTTACACACTAACGTTCTTTCGGTGAGGCGAGACGGCTTTTTTTGTTGGCACCGGGGGACGCAGGGTTTATTCTGTGTCCTTTTTATTTGAAAGATTTTGGTGTCAGCGTGTATTTAAGCACATTCGTCCGACGATGATGTTGTTCTGGTATGTCAGTAATGACGGCATACCTATTGGCTTAAGAGCATTGTCCCAAAGGCTAAAAACACACAATAGCGTTTCATAATTTCAAGCGGAAACCAGTAATAACATAATAAGTGATACTACCTCCTTTAATCCGTTTGAAAATCGTATCATTACCACGGCTCGGTATGATGCAGGACGCTGAAGGTATTTTTGTGATTATCGGGAGATGTCGAATCAGCTACTACTCAGAATGTGTATTAAATCAAAACTTCACACAAGACTTAGTATTAAGAGGGGTCATATCAATTTGATATGGCTCTTTTTATTTATTGATTTTAAGACGGACCGGAACACTCCATATATGCAGAAAATACAGTAATTGGTACTTTCTGACACCACGGAGTAATCCCATTATGTGGTAGCGGGTAATACCCATTAAGGCTTTGTCTTCTAAGTTCAGGTTGACAACCTTGGTGATAGGCTGTATCATCTATAATGTAATATAGGTTGAGGTTGAAACACCTCATTAAATGGCAACACCGGTGAAAGACCGGGGCAGCTCACTCTACTGTAAAGGGCATTTACGCGCCCCAAGCCAGAAAACGGCCTCTGTTACAAATTAACGTTCTTTCGGTGAGGCGAGACGGCTTTTTTTGTTGGCACCGAAGGACATGGGATTTAATCCGTGTCCTTTTTGTTTACAAAAAACAACTCATCGAAATTATGAAAAACGGTGAGGTAAAATAATGAAAAGATTCAAAAAACTCGTAGCAAGGGTATTACTCTGTGCAATGGTACTTACACAGGTATTTACACCTACAACCGCATTCGCAGCAACTGACATTTCAATCGACAAGATGATTGCAGGTGCAGGTAAGGCTTTACAGGAGAGCCTTGCAGCGGATTCAAACATCGCTTACAAGAGCTTTGAGGTTGCTACACTTAAGGCGGCAGGAGCACTTAACGATGATGTTAAGACTAAGTATGTTGATGCGATGAAAGCATATTTTGCATCTGAGGATGTTGATTCACCTTCAATCGCTTCAAACTACTATGCAACAGCCATTATCGGTCTTACAGCATGCGGAGAGTCTGTAACAAACTTTGACGGCAAGAACCTTCTTACACCATTTGCAGATTATGCCTGGGTATCAGGTTCACCAAGCTGGTACAGCTCAACAACAGCTGCAACAATCCTTGTTGGCCTTAAGAAGGGTGGTGCAGGCACGGCCTACAACACAACAAAGGATAAGCTTGTTGAGTTCATCATGCAGGATGGTCTTGACGAGGCTACAGGCGCATTCGGTTACGGATATGGCCCTGACCTTGATACGACAGGTATGGTTCTTGAGGCACTTGCAGCATATAACGGTACAGTATGGAAGGCAACAGCCAGCAATGCTGTAAAGAATGCAGCTGATTACTTAAAGAATGAGGCTCTTAATGCTGACGGACTTTTCGAGGCATGGGGAAGTGCTAACGCAGCTACAACAGCATGTGTTGTTACAGGTCTTGCAGCTAACGGACTTAACCCATTAAATTATCTTAAGTCAGCATCAGGAAAGACTGTTTTTGACGGCTTCAAGTCTGTATACAGCGACGGTTCATTTGGCGCAACAGATTACCAGGCACAGTCATTAAAGGCTGTTGTTGCACTTAGACCATATGTAAGGAATAATTCAGAGGGTACAGGTTCATCAGGCTCAGGCTCATCAGGTTCATCTTCATCAACAAAGGTTACACCTACAAGGGCAATGAACATCGTTGTTGAAAATCCTGTAGAAGGCGAGTGGAAAATGAATGCTGACGGCACATGGAACCTCCTTGTAAACGGACAGCCTGCTAAGAACACATGGGTACCGGCAAAGAATCCATATGCTGGACCAAATGCAGTTGCATGGTTCTACTTCGATGCAAACGGAGTAATGCTTACAGGATGGCAGAAGATTAAGGGAGCAGACGGAGTTGAGAGATGGTATTACCTCAACACCGAGCACAACAACTGGTACGGCGCATGCTACATCAATACAGTTGCTCCTGGCGGATATACAGTTGATGAAAACGGTGCATGGGTAGAGAGCATTGCTAGACGAACAGCAAGTGCTTCAGGCTCTTCAGGTTCTTCTGAGGTTAAGCTCGGTAAGGCAAGCGTAAGTGTTAGTACAGCAGCAGCAGGAAGCCCGTTCTCAGGCTCAATGAGCGTAGAGATCGTAGAGGGCATGACAGCATTTGATGCACTTTCAGCACTTTGCGATGAAAAGGGCTGGTCACTTGACGGAAGCGGAAGCTATGTTTCAGGCATCAACGGCCTCAACGAGTTTGATAAGGGAGCACAGAGTGGCTGGATGTACAAGGTTAACGGCAAGTTCCCAACAGTTACAGCTGATAACTATGAACTCAAGAGGAATGATTCCATTACATGGGTTTATGTAACAACATGGCAGAACATGTAAATTCAGAGAAAGAATAATATCATGATATTATCTTCTATATTTAATTCCAAAAAAACGGGAAGGGTAGCAGGTTTATGCCTGCTCCTTTCCTGTTTTATGATTATGACGGTTTTTGCCGCAAATACGGTTTCCGGATGGGAAATCGTGACTGACCGCGGCCAGAATAAGGCAGAAAACAAGGCATACTACAGCACTGTAGCCGATACGCTTAAGAAAAACGACGGTGTTCTCGATAAGAGAAAGTATACCGAGTACTCAAAGACTATCATTGCTCTTACGGCTGCTGGCTATGACCCCGCAAATGTCAAGGGCTATAACCTTCTTAATAGACTTACTGAGAAGGAAATGGTCGTAAAGCAGGGGATTAACGGACCTATCTGGGCACTTATTGCTCTTGATAGCGGCAGTTACCCAAGCGATTTAAGGGACTATTATATTAGCTACATCCTTGAGAGGGAGCTTTCTGCAGGTGGCTGGAACATGGAGGGAAAGGGAACAGCCGATCCCGACGTAACGGCAATGGCACTCCAGGCTCTTTCAGGCTATCAGGACAGGGCAAATGTAAAGGCAGCCGTGGAGCGTGCGGTTTCAGAGCTTTCAAGGCTTCAGGACAGCGACGGCGGTTACTCCTCATGGGGTACTCCTAATGCAGAGAGTGCAAGCCAGGTTGTGATTGCACTTACATGTCTTGACATTGACATTAATGATAAGCGTTTTGTAAAGAATGGAAAAACAATTATCAACAATCTTGAGACCTACAGGCTTTCAGATGGAACATATATGCATTCAAAGGCAAATGGTACCTCTGATTCCCTGGCAACAGAACAGGCTGGTATGGCATTTGCAGCCGTAGCAAGGCAAAAAGAAGGAAAAAAGCTTTATAAATTCAGATGAAAAAGAACAGCAAAACAGCAAAAATAATTGTTTCCGTAGCGGTGGTTTTAATCACCGCTATGCTTTTAGTTTTCTTTGTTTTAAGACTTAACAGAAGAAGCTCTCTTCTTGAAAATGAGGGACAGTATACATGCACCATCTCAATCATGTGTGATACTATCCTTAACAACATGGATAAGCTTGATCCCGAGAAGAAGGAAATAGTTCCGGAGGGCGGCGTCATGCTTGCTGCTGAGTCTGTAGGCTTTAACGAGGGTGAAACTGTTTTTGACGTACTGTATAAGACAGCGAGAAAGCATAAACTGCATTTTGAGTTTACCGATTCGACAATCTATGATTCACCGTATATTGAGGGAATAGGAAACCTCTATGAGTTTGACTGTGGTGAATTATCGGGCTGGATGTACTGTGTAAACAAGTATTATCCAAACTACGGAATGGGAGAGTACAAGCTTAAGGACGGAGACGTTATTGAGATAGTTTATACCTGCGACCTCGGAGCAGATGTCGGAAATTCATATCAGGGGGATGAATGATGAAAAGTATCGATGCCTTTTCACAATTTCATCCCATTAATAACTTCTTATACTACTTCCTAGTTATTGGCATATCGATATTTGTGAGAAATCCAATCATATCGGTCATATCTTTAATAACCGCATTTTTGTATTATGTGAGGCTTAAAAAGGAAAAGGCTGTTTTCTTCGGCCTTTTTTACATGCTGCCTGTAATGCTTCTAGCGGCTATCCTCAATCCCGTTTTTAACCATGAGGGAATGCACATTCTGTTTTACCTCCCGAGCGGAAACCCGATGACACTTGAGGCACTTATCTACGGACTTGCATCAGCTGTCATGATGGTATCTGTTATCGTATGGTTTGCGGGCTTTACGGAAATCATCACTTCAGACAAATTCATATATCTTTTCGGAAGAATCATTCCGGCACTTAGCCTTGTTCTGAGCATTGCCCTGAGGTTCGTTCCGAGATATATCAGTAAATATAAGGAAATCAGGGAATCGAGGAAGCTTGCCGGGGAAAAGGGCAATATATTCACCGAGCTTTCGGTAATGGTCACCTGGGCACTGGAAAACTCAATCGATACAGCTGATTCCATGAAGGCGAGAGGGTATGGCCAGGAAAAGAGGACAGCATACTCGATTTACACCTACGGACAAAGGGACAGGCTGTTAACCTTCTGGCTTCTTTTTTGTACCTTCGTGATGTTTACATCGCTTTCAACTGACATGTTTTACTTTAGGTTCTACCCGACAGTGAAATATACTGGATTTACCCCATTAACAGTATTCGGACTTTTTGTTTTTATGGCACTTTGCCTTACACCGGTAATAATAGATAAGCTTTATGATAAGGATTAAGGATTTAAAATTTACATATCCCGGGGAAAATGCTCCGGCATTAAGCGTAGGCTCACTCCATATTAAAAAGGGCGAGTTTGCGGTTCTTTGCGGACCATCGGGCTGTGGTAAGACCACGCTTCTTAGGCTTTTAAAGCCCTCGCTTTCTCCAAACGGGGAAAAAACTGGAGAAATCAGTACATATTCACTTAATGATGCGTGTGACATCGGATTTGTACAGCAGTCACCCGAGAACCAGATTGTCACCGACAAGGTGTGGCATGAGCTTGTTTTTGGTATGGAAAGCCTTGGATATGACAATGCATCCATAAGAAAGAGGGCAGCCGAGATGGCTGAGTTCTTTGGTATGGAGTCGTGGTTTTATAAAAACGTCACCGAGCTTAGCGGAGGACAGAAGCAGCTTCTTAACCTTGCTGCTGTAATGACGCTTAACCCGAAAATTCTTCTTCTTGACGAACCTACGAGCATGCTCGATCCTATAGCTTCAAAGGATTTCATAAATATGCTGGCTCGTATTAACCGTGAGCTTGGCGTAACCGTGCTTTTGTCTGAGCACAGGCTTGAGGATGCATTTCCACATGCCGACAGGTGCGTAATGATGAGCGAGGGCAGCGTTATATATGATGGCCATCCTTCAAAAATGCCAAGGGAGCGGATTTATTCGTCAATGCCCGCACCGATGAGAATCTGGGCTTCAATTCCTGGTGATGAGGATACTGCATGTCCGCTTACCGTTAAGGAGGGAAGGGAGCTTCTTGAAAATAAGCAAAGCCTTATCGTAAAGAAGAGCATTTCCTTTAAGGAAAAAAATGTGGGAGAGGTTATCTATAAGGCAGAGGATGTCTGCTTCAGGTATGAAAAGAACCTTCCGTTTGTGCTTTCAGACCTTTCCATGGAGATACATAAGGGTGAATTTGTTGCAGTGCTTGGCGGAAACGGCACCGGAAAGACAACTGCACTTAAGATGATTGCAGGTCTTTATGATCCGGCCTCCGGATCAATCACTAAGTCTGCAAGGGCAGTCCTTCTGCCACAGGACCCATCAACACTCTTTACTAAGAACACCGTAATGGAGGAGCTTTATGAGTCCGCAAAGGATGAGGCTGTGGCAATGGACCTGGCTGAAAAATTCGGACTTACAGGACTTATTAACAGGCATCCGTTTGACATATCGGGCGGAGAGCAGCAGAGGCTTGCAATTGCAAAGTGTATTATTAAAAAGCCTGAGCTACTTCTTCTCGACGAGCCAACAAAGGGAATAGACGGAACCTTTAAGAAGAAGCTCGCATCGATACTTTACGAATACCTTTCCGAGGGCGGAACCATTGTGATGGTAAGCCATGACACCGAGTTTACTGCAGAGTATACCAGCAGGTGCCTCATGTTCTTTGACGGCCATGTCATAACGGAGGATACACCTAAGTCATTCTTCTCAGGAAACAAGTTCTACACGACATCGGAGTCTTTAATGTCAAGGGGACTTATTGAAAATGCGGCAACTGTTGAGGATGTGCTTTTTGCATACGGAATTGACACAAAGCCCCTTGAATATCCCGAGGTAAAGACCGACTGCACCGTTAAGACTGGTGACAGCGATGATAAATCCATTCTTCCGTTATGGAGAAAAATAACTGCGGGAATATCGGGAGTGGCGGCACTCATAATCATATTCATCGCATTTGCAAATACAAAGCTTTCGGATCTGATTTCGGGTGACGGAGTGACATCGCTTACGATGAAGAGACTTCCGCTTTACGGGCTTCTAATCCTGTCGCTTGTCATAATGATGCTTGCGGTAGGCAATAAGAAAAAGGGAATCGAGCCGGAGCGAAGGAGAAACAAACTCACAAAAAGAACTAAGGTTACCATCATGACAGTCTTCGCACTTGTGCCCGCAACGCTTATCACGGGCTGGGTACTCTTCGGCGGAAGACAGTATTACCTTATTGCACTGATAATTCTTCTTGAGTGTTTTGCACCGTTTATCATGGTATTTGAGGGAAGAAAGCCAAAGCCAAGGGAGCTTGTATTAATCGCCGTAACAGCGGCACTTGCAATTGCAGGAAGAACAGCCTTCTTCGCACTTCCGGGCTTCACGCCTGTAATGGCGGTAGCCATTCTTGCGGGCGCTGCGTTCGGGGCAGAGAGCGGATTTATGACAGGAGCCGTTGCAATGCTTGTGTCGAACTTCTTCTTTGGACAGGGACCATGGACACCGTGGCAGATGTTTGCAATGGGACTTATTGGTTTCCTCGGTGGAATAATCCCCGCAAAAAACAAGGTATCACTCTCGGTTTTCGGACTGTTAACAGCCGTTATCATTTACGGCGGAATAATGAACGGAGCATCAGCCCTCATGTGGGACAGGACGGGAGAAACGGTATCATTACTGGTTTACTATATTGCAGGACTTCCTGTTGACCTTGTTCATGCGGCATCAACCTTCATTTTCCTGTGGTTCTTTGCGGATTCGTTCCTTGAAAAAACAGACAGAATAAAAACAAAATACGGCCTATATTAAGCACTCGTATGCTTGACTTATGTGGCAGAATTCTTTAAAATATCTTTCAAATGGGCTT
>JAUNDA010000005.1:50836-61497 GCA_030526295.1 Eubacteriales bacterium | reverse complement strand
TGCTGCAGGAGCTGCAGGCTGTGAGCAAGCTGCAAGTCCGAGAACCATAGTAGCAGCTAAAAGCATTGCTAATACTTTTTTCATTATTTAACTTTCCTCCTTGTTAAACTTCCGGTTTTTTATTTTTTATCCGGCCGGTAAAACCGTGCCCGACCGTTAATTTTCCTTATCGGATTACATAATTGTAATGTATAAAAGCCACTTTAGTCAATAAAAGTTGATAGTTAATCACCTATTTCGTGTATTATTGACAATCTATGTCATTATAATTTGTTCAAATTAATACTTGACACGATTTTTGGCTTTATGCAGTGTGTCATTTATATGTCCATAAATGAAATGTTTTAGTTTGTTAACACTTTATCATACGAATGTCAACAACATACGAAAGCCTTATTCTGCTTACATTTCCTTTGCATCCTTATTACTGCATTGAGACACTATGTTTCTGAAATAGTCCGCTAATGCAACTACATCTGCGCCTATACTGATGAAGTTAAAGCCCATGTCAATAAGCTCGTCCTGATTGCCGATTCCGCCTACTGTTCCGGCAAACTTACCGTGCTTTCTTGCAGTCTCTGCAATACGTCTCTTTACCTTAATAAGCTCAGGGTTTGCAAAGTCGTTAGGATAGCCTGCGCCCTGTGAGAAATCAGCCGGTCCAAAGAAAATCATGTCAAGTCCCGGAAGTGCGCAGATCTCCTCAAGCTCCTCAAGCGGCTCCGGATCCTCAATCTGAACAACCGTGAAGCGCTCCTCGTTTGCCTGACGCATATAGTCATTTGCAGGAACAAGGCAGTACTTTCCGTCCATGTTTCCACCATCGATCGGGCGGCGTCCGAGTGGATGGAACTTTGTATAATGCGCAACATACTTTGCATCCTCAAGGCTCATAAGGTGAGGAACCATGATTCCTGTTGAATCAGCCTCAAGCGGAACTGTCATGTTGCTGTATGGTCCGCGTGCCACACGTGTAAGTACGTCTGTGTCATAAATCTTTGCTGCACGTACCATATTTTCAACTGTTGTATAATCTGTCGGAACATGCTCCATGTCAATCCAGATGCAGTCAAAGCCGCACATGCCTGCGATTTCCGCAATACGCGGGTCGAGACAGTTGAGCTTTACGCATGTTGCTACCTTGCCGTCACGCATCTTTCTGAGCACTCTGCTTTTACGCATCTCGAGCACGTCTGTCATTCCATAATATGCTTCTGCCATTTGTAATATCCTTTCATACATACGGGAGAGTTTAATCCGACTTTCACCCGTTTTTTATTATTTTTGAGGCTGTATATCTCTCATGCCGCTGCTTAGGAGTATCAAAATCCGTCGGTTTTGAAGTCCGCCCGGTCATTATGAATATAGCCCTACCTCCAAAATGCTACATATAAATATGGAGAATGTCAATGTGGCATATAGGACATCCATGTTTCATTTTCGGACACTATTACCATTTTTTTGACAGTAGGGGTTATTGTATCGTATTAATTATTCAGTATAATGATATAAAAAGCGGTAGACTGTCGGCACATCCAAATGCACAATGGACATGCTGGTCAAATGTCATTCCTGCATTGGATAAGCCGCAGTAAAATTCATTAGGAGAATATTATGAAGCATACAAAAGACTTATTCAGCCTTAAAGGCAAGGTGGCAATCGTCACCGGCGGCCGCGGCAAATACGGTGCTTCCATTTCGGAGGGCCTTTGCGAGATGGACGCAACTGTAGTCATCGCGTCAAGAAACGGTGAAAAATGTGAGGAATTCGCAAAGACACTCCGCGAGAAGGGCTATGACGCTATCGGAATGTCACTCGACCTTGGAAGTGACGAATCAATTGAGAAGCTTGTAAAGGACGTAATCGACCGCTACGGCAAAATCGACATACTCGTAAATAACGCCGTTGACAGAAGCAACATGTGCGGATTAAAGGACGCAACAAGGGAAAAGCTTCAGGGTTCTGCAAACACAAACCTCAACGGACAGATCATCCTTTCACAGAAGGTACTCGAGTATATGATTCCTGTCGAGAGCGGAAGCATCATCAACATCAGCTCAATGCGTGGACTCGACTGCCCACACTTCCCGCTTTATCCAGAGACATGGGGTGAGCAGGCTGTCAACTACACAACAGAGAAGTGGGCACTTGTTGGTCTCACCAAGTTTATGGCAGGCCGCTATGGCAAGCACCACATCCGTGTTAACTGCATCGCACCGGGCGGATTCGACCCGGACCTTGCAACTAACCCTGACAAGCAGGACTTCATTCAGTCATATATCGACAACTGTCCTCTCGGCTGCTGGGCTAACGAGGACGACATCAAGGGACCGGTTGTGTTCCTTGCATCAGAGGCTTCAAACTACGTAACAGGCGCAACCCTCGTCATGGACGGCGGCTGGACCATATGGTGAAATAAGCGGCGAAAGACCTCTTGCCACACGAGCTTGCTCGAATGTGGGAAGATGGTCTTGAGAAGCAAAACGGCATGAGCATAAAAGCGGTGCGAAGCAGCGCGATATGCGAATGGCGTTCAGGAGTGCGCAGCACTCCGTATTTCACCAAAAATACTTGAGGGCCGCGACGGCATGAGCATAAAAGCGGTGCGAAGCAGCGCGATATGCGAATGGCGTTCAGGAGTGCGCAGCACTCCGTATTTCACCAAAAATACTTGAGGGCCGCGACGGCATGAGCATAAAAGCGATGCGAAGCAGCGCGATATGCGAATGGCGTTCAGGAATGCGAGAGCGCAACGCGCGGAGCATTCCGTATATCACCATCATCGTCAGCATATATACACAAAGCGATGCGAAGCAGCGCGATATGCGAATGACGTTTAGGAACGCGGGAGTGCGCAGCACGTAGCGTTCCGTATTTCACCAAAAATACTATACATATTGAGGATAAATGATTATGAACAAAGGATTTTTCACAGCGCTTGGAACACCCTTCGACAAAGAAGGACATTTCCTTGCAGATTCAATGACAAGACAGATTGAGCTTCAGATCGAGGCAGGCGTTTCAGGCCTTCTCGTAATGGGTTCAATGGGTAACGAGACATATATCAAGAACAGCGCGTAAGCAAAGGTATCTGAGGTCAGTGCTAAGGCTGCTGCAGTTCGTGTACCTGTACTCGTAGGTGTAACAGACGTATCTATCGGACGTGTTATGGACCGTGCAGAGGCTATCTCACACGTAAAGGGTATTGACGGAATCGTATCAACAGTTCCTTACTACTCAACAGTTAACCAGGGACAGATTTACACCTTCTATAACGAGATTGCAAACCAGTCAAAGTGGCCTGTATACCTTTATGACCTTGCAGTAGTTACTAAGGCTGCAACTCTTCCTGAGACTGTTCAGAAGCTTTGGAAGAACAAGAACATCCACGGTATCAAGTCAGGAAACCTTGTAACACTCCGCAAGCTTTACCGTGCAGAGGATCGTCCGGATTACTTCAACATGATGTACAGCAATATCGATGAGTTCGATGTAGCTTATAAGTATGGCATCGACAAAAACCTCGACGGAATGTTCTCATGTACACCTGCCTCAGCAAAGAGAATGTACAGCGCACTTGCAGCAGGCGACTACGAGACAGCTGGTAAGGAGCTTGACGGAATCCTTGCACTCCGCGACCTCTTCCTTACAACTCCGTGCCTCATGAACGCTTATGGTCATGCGATGAACCTCCTTGGCTGTGAAGGCTGCTTCGCACGCGACTACGAACCCGAGGTTAGCGACGACGACAAGGCAAGAGTAACAGAGGCCATGAAGGCGCTCGGAGAAATCTGATAAATTGGGTTTTTGGGCAAAAAGAGTTAGTAACTAACTCCCAGACTCCGGGAACCTAGATGATTTGTGAGTTTATTAAAAAAGGCAGATGCCAATGCGGTACCTGCCTTTTTCATATATTGCAATGTTTAATTATTCACCAAGGATTTCTGTCATCATCTGGTCTACGAGGATGAGGCAGCGCGGAACGTGGAACGGTCCCTTGAAGGTTGAACCCTTGCATGCCGGAAGTGTCGGGAATCCGTCACGACGGAGATATCCATACCACTCACCGTACTCGTCTGCGAAGTGCTCCTTGCAGTAGTCAAGAATCTGGTAGAAGATGTCGAGATACTTCTCGTCCTTTGTATCACGGTAGATCATCATTGAAGCGATGAGTGCCTCGTTGTGTGGCCACCAGAGCTTCATGTCATGCTCATATGCCTCCGGAGGATTTCCAAGGCAGTCCATGAAGTAAAGGATTCCGCCGAATTCCTTATCCCATCCCATGTTGAAGGCCATATCAAATACCTCGATAGCCTTTGCATGGAGTTCCTTGTCACCAATCTCGTTTGCATAGTCCATAAGGAACCATGAGCACTCGATGTCGTGGCCCGGGTTAACCATACGACCCTCTGTTACATTGAGTCTTGGTGTACCGTCAAGGCATACGCTCTCAAGTGTGCACTTAAGGTCCTTCTTTACGTGATACTTGAAGATATCCTCAACGCACTCCTTAGCACGTGCATCATAGAGATCCCTCTTCTCCGGGTCAACTCTCTTCATAACGCCTGTTACATTGAGAATGATCATCGGAATACCAAGTGCACGTCCTGTACGTGTTGACTTTGGTCCCATGCCTGTCGGATCTGGCATACCATGGTTAAGGTTCCAGTACATGTCATAGGCGCGGCGTGCTCTCTCGAGGTTCTCCTTCTCGCCTGTGATTCCGTAATACTCTGCATTTGCGATGCAGTAGAATGCCTCTGAGTAGCAGTAACGACGCTGGCGAAGCGGTGTGCCGTCCTCTTCAACTGTGAAGTAAAGACGTCCGTCTGCATCATGGTTTACGCAGTGCTCCTCAAGGAAGTCGATACAGCTCTTTGAGAACTGAAGCCAGTCCTCACGAACTCCGTAAATATTGCAAAGGTAAGCATATGTCCATCCGCAGCGTCCCTGCATCCATACGCTCTTGTCTGTTGAATAAACCTGTCCTGCGCGGTCAAGGCATGTGGTTACTCCGCCATGCTCCTTGTCCCAGCCGTTCTTAAGCCAGAAATCTGCAACACCTGAAAGCTGGTTGCGGATCCACTGACGCTCAGCAAGAAGTCTCTTTCTGTCCATTTTCAATGTCCTCCGGTTGATAATTACTAGATTGTTCTCTGAACTAATTGATACTTTTGTTATTTATGAACTCCCACGATAAAACATGAGTGCTTTATATATTTGAATATTCCGTTTTCACTGCCCTTATGAAATCAGAAAGCAGCTTCATCAGGTTATTACCGAATTAAAGATATGACGGAATCCTCTTTGCAAGCTCACTCGCAAGTGTCGCGTGAGCCTTCTTTGTGAGATGCATGTAGTCGACATTGTTAAACTCACATCCAAGCTCTGCTGCGTCAAGGAAGTGGCAGCCGATAAGCTCACACTGCTCCCTGTAGCAGGCAGCAAGTCTTTTTGACTTTTCGACACAGTGCTCTCCCATTCCAGGTCCTACTTCAGTATTTGGCATCTCATCGCCGATTGGCGGAGGTGCGATAACGAGAATGTTTGGCTTGCTTCCAGGTGCCCAGCAGTCGGTATCCATCGCCTTCTTTACAAGACGTCCCATACCATAGCTAATACACTCTGCATTAACACCAAAGCGGTCCTTTGTGTCATTTGTACCGAGCATGATGATGAGAAGGTCAACAAACTCATGGCTCTTAAGGCATGGGGTGATAAAAGGAAGTGAGCTCATTCCCTCCGTAAGCGGATCCTCAAAGCAGGTTGTACGTCCTGAAAGACCCTCCTCAGTTACGAGGTAATCGTCGCCAAGCTCCTTCTGGAGAAGACAGGTCCAACGCTCATCCTCAGTAAAACGAATTCCGCCATCCACCGTATCAGCAGGATCTGCGCAGTATCCGTGTGTATTTGAATCGCCAAAACAAATGATATGCTTTTTCATGATTTAATCCTCGTTTAAAGCTTTTATATTACACATAATAAATACCATTCTTAAGGGAACTTCGCAAGTGTTCTTATTCAGTTTCTGCGATATAAAGAAAAATTTTTTCATTTTCGGGCATCAAATTGAAAATTTTTGACAATTTTTCAGTCTCAAATCACGCCCAATGGAACTGTTTTTTGGTCGTCACCTCTTAAAAAACCCTTATAAATATGGGTTTTCGCAATATGCACTTGTCTGAAGGCACCATTTTTATGTCCACTAAAACAAATTGACAAATGCATACGGAAAATGATATTTTTAATCTGTATGCTAAAGAAATGTTAATTCGGACAGGAAGGTATTGATACTGCGGGTTTTCCCGCAGGCGGAATGTCCGGCTATCCGTTTCAATCAATTACAATACAGGAAAAGAAAAGCTATGAGAGATTTATCAAAGTATCAGGGTATTATCCCTGCATTTTATGCCTGCTACGATGCAGAAGGAAAGATCAATCCGGCAGGTGTTCGCGAACTCACAAAGTGGTTCATCGAAAAAGGTGTTAAGGGCGTTTATGTAGGCGGTTCATCAGGCGAGTGCATCTACCAGGGTAAGGAAGAGCGTAAGATCGTTCTTGAGAACGTTATGGCTGAGGCTAAGGGAAAGCTCACAGTTATCGCTCACGTAGCATGTAACAATACAGCAGATTCTCAGGAGCTTGCAGCTCACGCAGAGTCAGTAGGAGTTGACGCTATCGCAGCAATTCCTCCGATTTACTTCCATCTTCCACCTTATGCTATCGCAAAGTACTGGAATGATATCTCTGCTGCAGCACCAAATACTGATTTCATCATTTACAACATCCCTCAGCTCGCAGGTGTTGCCCTCAACGTTCCGCTTCTTAAGGAAATGCTTAAGAACCCGAGATGCATCGGCGTAAAGAACTCATCAATGCCAACACAGGATATCCAGATGTGGCTCGATGAAGGCGCTATCGTATTCAACGGACCGGACGAGCAGCTTATCTCAGGTCTTGCTATGGGTACAATCGGTGGAATCGGTGGAACATACGGCGCTATGCCTGAGCTTTACGTTAAGCTCTTCGAGTGCTTCAACAACGGTGAAATCGAGAAGGCACGTGCAATCCAGAACGAGTGCTGCCGCATCATCTACAAGCTTTGCTCAACACACGGCAACATGTACGCAACAATCAAGGAATCAATGCGTAGAATGGGATGCCCGGACTGCGGAAGCGTTCGTGCTCCTCTTGCAGAGCTCATCGAAAGCGATTCACCAATCGTTGACGAGTGCGTAAGCATGATCAAGGCTGCAATCGCAAAGTACTGCTAATTCAGCTTAAACAAAAACCTAATCCCAAAAAATTAATGCAGGTATCGACTTGATACCTGCATTTTTCTTACTCGATAAACTATGATTGCCATTTATACTAAGCCACCAATAAGGCGCCCGGTCGAGGTTCAGCGGTATGGGACTTTGTGGCGGGAATCGTAGTTTGCGATGCACTGCGCCTCGAGCTCCTTTGTACGCCTAAAGAGTTCATCCATGAATGCCCTTCTCTTTTCAGTCTTTGGAACATCTGCCGTAACAGCCTCAAAGGTCACAGGTTCACCGATGGCACAAATCATTCTCTCCCATCTTGATTTCTGGGCAAGGATGTATGTCGGGATTACGGGACAGCCAGTTGTCTGTGCAAAGAGTGCCGTTCCCTCCTTAAACTCCGAAAGAACCGAGTCACGGTTTACATGTCCCTCCGGGAAGATTCCCACAACCCATCCTCCGTTGATGTCATTGATGACCTCTCGTAAAGTAGCCGTTGCGGTTTTCTCAGGATCAACCGGAATCATGAGAAGGCGTGGGAAAAGCCACCTCGTGGACTTTCTTTTAAAGAGTCTCGCAAGACCCATGTAGCGGATACGCCTGTAAGGAAGTACAATTCCGCTTATGCGTGCCGCGTCGATAAAGGTCTGGTGGTTTGAGGTGATAATCGCTCCGCCCTTAATCTTCTTCTTCGCATTTTCATTTTCATAAAGAACGATGGGCCTGTACCACGGTGCAAACCATACGATGAAAACAAGTCTTGCCAGGTCGTGATAGAAGTACTGAAGCGACCACTTCTTTTCAGCACCCGTATGGCGCATCTTTTGGATATATGATTTCTTTTTGAAGATTTTGTTATAAAGCTTTATGATAAGTCCAACCGCAAAGGCGGCGATAATGCTGCCCTCCCTTACTCCCGAGAGTCTGCCCGTAAAGATAAGGCAGATTGCAGCTGCGATTAGAATATATACGATATCAAAGAAGATTTTTACATTCTCATACTTCTTTCCGGTAACCTGGCTTATTGCACGGTTCATGGCCTCGCCCGGAAGCATTGCGACATTACCCTTAAGCTGGACCCAGATGCCAAGAGCAAGCACAAAGCAGCTGAGTATCATGAGCATGAAGCTTGCAATGTATGTGGTCGGATTAACCCCGCGAAGAAGCGTACATGAGAAATTGGTCATATAGCCGAAGGTCAGTGCAAGCACTGTCTGGATGGCTATCTCGACAGGCTTACATTTTCTGCCAAGCAAAATGACCTGAATTGTAATCTGGATAATACTGAACAGATTGACAAATCCCCCGAAGGTGAGGGCCGTACTGATTAAAGATATGGAATAGGGCACCGAGGACACCGGGGATGTGCCCAGTCCTGCCTTTGTTGACAGGGCAACGCCCACTGAGGATATGAATAATCCGATAATAAAGAGCAGATACTGTTGTAATACTTTTCTGTTGTCGCCCATCAATACTCCCTTTCCCAAATGTTACCCTATAAAAGATTATTATACTCAAAAAATTGAATATTGTAAAATGGGCAGGCTACTATCATACAAGCAGGTCGTTATGCCACGGGTGCTTTGTAAACCATGATGCGGCATATGAGCATGTAGCCTTTGCCCTAAGGTTATCGTAGCGGATGACCTCGACTGCCTTCTCGATGAGAATCGATGCAATGCCCTGACCCCTCAGTGAGTCATCAACAAAGGTCCTCTGTATGTCCGCAACGCCGTCAGTGATTGGAAAGACTACCTCAGCGAGTACCTTTCCATCCTTTTCATAATAAATACGTCCGTATTCATACTTAAATTCCATAATTGCTCCTTCTTTTCCATAACCCCCGGCAATTTAATCACCGGGGATTTCCGTCTTCTGTCATAGCCCGTGAAAAGCCACGGTTTACCTGTCACGAATGCTTACCGCATAAAAAGCACCCAGATCTGACCCAAATGCAGACAATGCCTCGAACACCATCAGATGATCTCAGTGCCAAGCCTGTCCGTAATCTCCTTATATGTGGCAATGTGTTTTTCGGTGTCATTTCCTACTGTGTGGTAGCGCTCGAGAAGTTTCTGCTCTCCACTGAATTTAACCTTTACGGCCTCAAGCACGGCCTCTGCATCCTCCTTATGGATAACACAGACACCGTCCGCATCTCCCACGAGAATGTCGCCTGGATTAACAACCTGACCGCCGCACGCTACAGGCACGTTAATCTCGCCAGGACCGTTTTTGTACGGTCCCTGTGGTGTAACAGCCACTGCATAAACAGGGATGTCAAGTGTGTCAAGCGAATCAGAGTCACGGATGGCTCCGTCAACAACAATTCCTGCAACGCCTCTGTTCATGGCATATGTGAACATTACCTCTCCCATAAGTGACCTTGAGGTACAGCCATTTCCATCAATAACAAGGATATCCCCCTCCTCGATGAGGTCAAGTGCCTTGTGAATGAATACGTTGTCACCATCCGGTACCTTTACCGTGAATGCAGTTCCAACCATGCTTTTTTTATGCTGTCCGATACGGTTAATGCCCTCCCGCATACAGTAAAGCCTGTTCATCATATCACCGATGTTTGAGGATGGAATGCCCTCGAACTGATTTACTATCTCGCGGTCAGCGCGGTCTATTTTTGTAAATATCCTGTTTCCAATGTTAAGTGCCATGGTACTCTCCTTTATACTGCAACGTCAAATGGTATTCCTGCCTCATCTGCAAGTGACTTAAGCTCTTCGATTACTACATCAGATACGTAAACGCCTTCCCTTATGGCCTTTTCGTACTTTCTCTGCTCAGGCTCTCCTGCAACAAGTACCTCGTCTATGCCATCTGCCTTTTCAGCAGCCTTCATCTCATCAATTACCGCAGCAACTCCCTTTGCAAATTCCTCTGGGTCCATGATTGCTCCTGGATTTATGGCACCTACGAAGAAGCCAGTACCCTGGACGTTGCCATCACCAGGCTTCCAGAATGAGCCAGCATTTCTTGAGTTATTGGCCATTGCGAGAACGCTTGAAAGCATCTCGATGGCAAGCGATACGCCATATCCCTTGTAATCTCCAAAAGGCATAAGGAACTTAACTTTATTCGGGTCTGTCGTAACAACTCCGTTTTCATCCATGCCCCATCCTGCGGGAATCTCATGACCCTCCTTTGCGGCAAGCTTGATTTTTCCGTTTGCCACTACGGATGTAGCCATATCGAGAATGAATGGCTCCTTTCCATAGGCCGGAATTGCTATTGAAAGCGGGTTTGTTCCAAGCATCGGCTGCTTGCTGCCTGTCGGTGCAACAATGGCATTTGCAGTAGCCATGGAGACACCGATCATTCCATGCTCAGCGGCATACTTTGTAAAATAGCCTGCTGCACCGAAATGGTTGCCGTGGTTAATT
>JAUNDA010000005.1:21539-50826 GCA_030526295.1 Eubacteriales bacterium | reverse complement strand
TGCAAAGCATGCACCTGTTGTCTCGGCACGCTCAATGCATTCCTTCATTGCCCACATCGCAAGTGGTGCGCCCATAGTGTTATGTCCGTCCACATGGATTAGTGAAAGACGCGATGCCGTAATCTCCGGCTCATCCTTGGCACTTACCTGACCTGTCAGAAGACGCTTTCTGTAAATGGCAAGTCGTGTCACTCCATGTGAGGAAATCCCCCTCATGTCCGCAAATACAAGTGAGTCCGCAAACACGTCAGCTGATTCCTCAGGAAGCCCTGCGTCCATCATCAGATCCTTTACAAACTTTATAAGTTTCACATGATTGCAATACATTTTTTCTCCTCCCGCACTATATGAATTTACTGCCAAATATTATTGATGTACTCGCAAAATCTTGGAAGCGTGAATGAAAGGTAACCCCTCTTTTCCCCATTTACCAGGCCCTTTCGGATTAGCCTATCACGATAAACGGAGAATGCACTTGCATTCATTCCGCACATGTCACGCAGTTCCGTATTAACGGCTTCTCCGCCTTTTTCCGCCATTGCAACGAGTATGTCTTTTTCCTTATTTGTCGCTTTAGACCAGATTTTCTCATAAGAAAACTCTGACAGGTAATAATCAAATTCCCCAAGGATGTCTTTTGGAAGCGCTTTTTCATTCTCGGATAAGGCTTTCCAGTAAAGATATCCAAGCGCCTGAAATGCAAATGCATAACCCTTTGTAAGTTCAGCCATTTCATTTGCAATATCTGCAGTTATACCAAACGTAGCCGAATAATCATTCACAATACCGGCCTTATTAAGTGGTTTAAGTTCGTTGTCCTTGGCCCTGTATAAGAAAGTGAGCGACTTATTGTTTTTAATCTCCCTTATGTTTTCAGGCAGTCCTGTCATCAGCACATATATGTCATAACCCTTCCTGGCGTAGTTGGACATGATGTGCGAAAAAGCAGCAATTCCCTGACAATAGGTAACCTCATCAATTGTCACAAGAACTTTCTTGCCCTTCTTTTTCAGTGCCGATAGCATAATGTCGGCCGCATCCTCAACATCAACCGCAACCGTATCACTCTTTTCAACGGAAATGCCAAGTCCCAGTACCGAAAGGTCAATTTTAGCATTTAAAAACAATGACTTTAGTTCTGTCTTTTTATATAAAGCACGTGCCAGGGATTCAACAATATCGCTCTCCGGATTGGCAATGTCTACTGATATCCAGTCTTTCTGGGCTTCCATTCTTCTTGAAACATCGGTCATAAGCACTGTTTTTCCAGAGCCCCTTACACCGCTAATAAAATGGCATCTGAATGTAGGCACATCCTTTACGAGATCTCTGACGATTTCTTCTGCCAGTGCCGCACGTCCAACATAGCGCGGCGGAATCAGTGCAAACTGCAATGTGTACGGATTTTTATTCTGAATGAATTCCATCGCAACGGTCTCCTTTATATTTCTAAATACATTTTATATTTCTTTATGTTTTGTGTCAACTTCCAGTTTTTGTGCATATAAACATATAAAAAATAGCACCCTTTCGAGTGCTATTCTTTAATAAAAGAAGTAGGCGGGATTAATTATCCCGCCTCCCCATGAGGAAAAGTTATTTATGATAAATACACTGATTCTAGCTTAGGAAACAGCTTCAGCGCATTTTCAAATAGTATTTTCTTTTTATCACAATCAGAGATAAATGCTCCATCAATTCGTGCACGCTGACACGGGCTGAAATAATTACCCGAATCAGTGCCAAACAGAATATGATCGGCTCCCATTATTCCGATTGCATACTCTAACAGATTTGAAACAAGCGACATCATGCTTGATGTATCTGTATAAAGATTTCCGCCACGGCTTTCCCGAATTGCCCTGATGTGATGTCCCGGATCCCCGTCGAAGCCACTTCCAAGATGGGCCGCAATTACCGGAATCTCTGGAAACCTGTCAGCAAAGAAGCCATATGTTTCAGGCATACAGCTCTTTGCCCCTGCATGACCAAGAATTGGCACATTCTGTTTTGCCGCAAAAGAGAATAGCTTATCTCCTTCCTTTTCGAGCTCATACTCGTGCTCTTCAGGATGAATCTTTATTCCAATTACCTTAGGATGCTTGAGATAGTCAGCCGCCTGATTAAAGGTATCAGGTTCATGCGGGTCTACAGTCACCCACATAAAAACACCCTCTTCTTCGGTAACTTTAAGCATCTGCCTATTTCCCTCAACGCTATAGCCTGAACCCCTTGGCATTATCGCATAGCGGCTCGTATTTGCGCTGATTTTGATATTGGCAAGCTTCATTGTCCTAAGCAGATATTCCGTGGTTCCATTTTCAATGCAGTCCGTGGCTGAGAATGCGTGAACGCTGCCCGTATGACTATGAATGTCAATAGCAGGAATTTCATTTATTGGAATTGTATTCAAACTATTCATACCGGTATTCTAATTACAGTTCTTTAATTTCAATCATCTTCTGTCTGATTTTTTCAATTGTTTCAGGACTGCAGGGTTCTGCCCAGTCAGGCGCGAAGAAACCCTCGAAGCCCAAAAGATTCATTGAAGCTGAAAACGCAGGCCAAAGATCATTTTCTACAAAGAAATCACGGAATGCAATAATGTTATCAAGGAACTTTGCCGCATCATCATAGCGATTGTCATCAAGTGCCTCGATCAGATTCTTAATGTTGTATGGTGTTGCCGGAAGCATTCCATCAAGAATATTTCCAATACCCCACTTATATGCGATATCAAATGCGTCTAATCCAGAATAGAATGTCATAAAGTCCTTAAAATCCGGATTAAGACGGATATGCCTTAACATATAAAGGTCTGCTGATTTAATTCCCATCAGGTTAGGGCATTCCTTCTTAAGCTCACATACCATGTCATATGTAATCTTCTGCTGTGTTACACCCGGAAGGTCATAAAGAACAATTCCATGCTTTGTAGAAGCAGCAAGAGCCTTGAAATACTTGATTATCTGCGCCCTTGAATCAATCTCATAGTAAGGTGTTGTAAAAACGAACGCAGTTATATCGAGTTCCTCCATCGAAGCCATACGGGCCCTTGCACGGTTTATTGAATTGTCCATACAGCCTACATATACGGGAACCCTGCCACCTGCTGCCCTGACGGCAGTCTTTGCAACCTCCACGCATACTTCATTTCTGAGAAATGCCTGAATGCCCATGGAGCCCATTGAAAGAATTCCCACGGCTCCACATTCAATCATATTATCTATTTCGCGCTCATATGATTCCACAACCAGATTTCCATTTTCATCTGTCGGAGTACCAAGCGCCGGTACAAATCCTACTTTCATATTATCCCCTTAATTTGTGTTTCTTTATCTATTATTCAAATCTTGAATCTTCATCAAAAAGATGGCATGCAACCTGATGTGTAGTGCCTGTCATCGTACGAAGCTCTGGTTCCTTATGCTTGCATATTTCCATGCAGTGTTCACATCTTGGATGGAAACGGCAGCCACTCGGAGGATTGATTGGCGATGGCACATCGCCCGGAAGAACCATCTGAGCCATCTTCTCACCATACTTTGGAATCGGAACAGCCGAAAGCAAAGCCTGTGTATATGGATGCAGGCACTCCGTGTGTAATTCCTTTGCGTCTGCTGTCTCGACAATCTTTCCAAGATACATAACAGCAATACGATGTGACATGTACTGCACAACACTCAAATCATGTGCGATGAACATATAAGAAACGCCAAGGTCTCTTTGAATTTTTCGCATCAGATTAAGTATCTGGGCCTGAATTGATACATCGAGGGCTGAAACAGGCTCATCGCAGACAATAAGGTCAGGCTTAAGCGCCAATGCCTTGGCAATACAGATTCTCTGTCTCTGACCACCTGAAAACTCATGAGGATAGCGCTTCATATATTCAGGCTGAAGGTTAACAGTGCGAAGGGCATCGGCTATTATTTCCATACGCTCCTCTTTGTTGCCCATGTTGTGTATCCTGAGCGGCTCATCAAATGCCTCATAAATCGTATGAACCGGATTAAAGGATGAATACGGATCCTGGAAAACAATCTGAATCTTCTTTCTCAGTTCAAATGACTCCTTCTTATTGAGGTTAAGAAGGTCCTTTAACTCGCCATCATCGTTGTAAAACAGTTGGCCTGAAGTAGGCTTATGAAGACGGACAACACACTTTCCAAGTGTTGTTTTTCCGCATCCCGATTCACCAACAACACCAAAGGTTTCACCTTTGTTAATATAGAAGGAAACATCATCAACAGCCTTGAGAGTTTTCTGCTCTTTATCAAAGAGTTTCTTCTTTAAATCATATTTTTTTACAATATGTTCTGCTACAAGCAGCTTCTCTGTTTCAGCCATTTTCATTCTCCTCAAATAAAATACACCTTACCTTATGACCGTCCTCATAGGTTGTGTCTTTTGGAAATCTCTTAAAGCATTCCGGCCTTGCCTGGGTACAACGCTCAGCAAATTCACAGCCCTCAAATACGGTTGACGCGTCAGGCGTACTACCCTCAATTGTTTCAAGCTCATCATCCTTACCCATTCCGAGTACCGGTACGGATCTGAGGAGAGCTCTTGTATACGGATGCTTTGGCTCAGTAAATATCTGTTTTAACGAACCAAACTCAACAACTCGACCCATATACATTACAGCCACATCATCACACATCTGGGCCACAATTCCCATATTGTGTGTAATCATTACTATAGATGTGCCATGTTCCTCCTGAAGCGAACGCATAAGACCGAGAATCTGTGCCTGAATGGTTACGTCAAGTGCCGTGGTCGGCTCATCTGCTATTAGGATTTCAGGATTACAAACCATGGCAATCGCAATCATAACCCTTTGCTTCATTCCGCCTGAAAACTGGTGCGGATACTCGTTGAACCTGATTTCAGGATTTGGAATTCCAAGCTTCCTTAACAGCTCGATTGTACGTTCCTTAGCTTCAGCCTTTGTGATTTTCTCATGCTTTCTAAGGTTCTCAACTATCTGGGAACCTATTGTATAAACAGGATTAAGCGTAGTCATAGGGTCCTGGAAAATCATTGAAATATCCTTACCGCGGATCTTTTTAATTTCCCTGCTTTTTGGTCCATAATCAGTCAGAACCTTTGCCTCGCCCTCACGCGGATAGTACGTAATGGAGCCATTTTCAATATGTCCAACCTTTGGGAGAAGCTGAAGAATTGAATGGGCCGTAACGCTTTTTCCGCATCCTGATTCACCTACGATTCCAAGGATTTTTCCTCTTTTTAATTCAAATGTAACGCCATTGACAGCATTTACAACACGTTTCTGAACCCTGAACCTTGTTTGCAGGTCCCTGACTTCCAAAACATTTTCATGAATGTTATTTTCCACAACTGCCTCCTTTACTGTGCCGGATCAAAAACATCTCTTAAACCGTCACCAAAGAAATTGATGCTGAGTACAAAGAGTGAAATTGCAAGACCCGGTGTAATCCATAGAAGCGGCATATTCTGAATGATATCAAGCCTTTTTGCGGCGTTAATGATATTTCCCCATGTTGGTACATCCGCAGCAACTCCCATTCCAAGGAAGGAAAGTCCCGCCTCAGCAAGAATGCATCCCGCAACTGAAAGTGTCATATCAACTATGACCGGACCAAGTGTATTTGGAAGGAGGTGTCGGAACATAATCGACCATCCACTTACTCCGTTTGCAAGGCAGCTTTCAACGAATGCCTCCTGCTTAAGCGACAGAATCTTTCCCCTTACTATTCGCATGGTTCCAGACCATCCGGTAAGAATGAAAATTATAATAATGTTATTCATGCTCTGGCCAATGAGTCCTACACAAATAAGCACCAGAAGATATCTCGGGAAAGTCATAAAAATCTCTGATATATAAAGAAGGACCTGGTCAAGCTTGCCACCGAAATATCCGGAGATGCATCCAAGCACAACTCCAATTGCCGATGCACCAAAGGCACTGGCAAGACCAATCCATATTGATATCCTTCCTCCATACAGTAAACGAGCGAGGATATCCCTGCCAAGCCTGTCGGTTCCAAGAAGATGCTCAGCCGATGGCTTAAGTTCCTTTAACGAAACATCGATATATGCCGGGTCATACGGCGTTAGAATCGGTGCAAAAACACACGCAAGAATTATCAGCATCATCATAATAAATCCGACAACCGCAAGCCTGTTATAAAGGAATTTTTCAAGTCTCTGCTTAGCAAGACTGTTTGTTTTCATTTTCATAGCGGGCCTCCTTACTCAAGACGAATTCTCGGATCAAGGGCTGCAGTAAACACATCAACAAGTGTACTTGCTATAAGTGTTACTGCGGCAATTACCATGGTTGTAATCATTACAACAGGCATGTCACCGGCAGAAATGGCATCAAGCACCATGCTTCCCATTCCTGGATAGTTAAATATACTTTCAATGACAACCGTTCCGCTGACAAGGATTGGAAGTCGGAACACGAGAAGTGTCATAACAGGAATCAACGCATTACGAAAACCATGCTTTACATTGACCTCAACCTCGTCAAGGCCTTTACTCCTTGCTGTCTTTATATAGTCCTTATTAAGGACATCAAGCATTGAACTTCTTGTAAAGCGCATCAGTGTTGCAATTAGTGAAATGCCAAGGCAAAGAACCGGCATAATCATGTACGGAATTCGGTCAATGAATCCCGGCTTTCCTGCAGCCATACGTCCTCCTGTAGGAAGCAGTCCGAGCTTAAGCGAAAGAAGCAGAATAAAAGCAATTCCAAAAAAGAATTCGGGCACGGAAATACCTATTACGCTTAATGTGGTAAACAGATAATCAATAAACGAATTTTTATTTAAAGCAGCTATGAATCCGAACAGAAGTCCTAAAACATTAGCTACAATGAGTGCAAAAAAAGCAAGCTCAATAGTGGAGGGAAGCCTTCCCTTCAGCATACTGGCAATATCAGAGCCTGTTGACTGTGAATAACCCAGGTCTCCCCTGAGTATTCCCTTTAACCATGTGAAATACTGAATAATGAGTGGTTTGTTAAGGCCAAGTGCCTCTCTGAGTTCCTCAAGCTGGGCCTCAGTCATGTGTTTGTAAATTTCAGGTGACAGTGTTCTCGTTATTGCATCACCTGGAAGAAGCTGCAATCCGAGGAAAATGATCATCGAGATAATCAACAGCTTTGGAATCAGCTGTAAAAGTCTTTTAGCTAAATATTTGATCATAAAACCTCCTAAAAGGATGCCCCGTGGCACAACAGCCACGGGGCAAATAATGTGCTTTAATTATCAATTCATCTTCCAGTCTTCGAAATGGAAGTCTCTGATTAAGTTGTGATCGATAGCAAACAGTTCCTGAGGAGCGCTTACATGTGCTTCATTAATAACCGATACAGTATTAAGACCATATATCGGGAATATGCAGCAGTAATCCTGTGATACTGCCTGAAGCTCATCAGCAACCTTCTTGGCATCAGTGTCATTTGTTGACGCAAGATACTTCTCCATTAATGTATTGAATGTCTGCTGACGGAACTCTTCGTTAACAAGCTCGATGTCCTCTCCGCCGCCAACACACTCTGCGTTATACATTAATACAGGGTCAGATGCAGTTGTACCAAAGTAAAGAAGATCCCAGTTCATTGAACCATAAAGAACCTCACCAAGGTCGCCTGTTGCAAGGAACGGCTCACAGATAACGCCTGCTTCCTTGCAGTTCTGTGTAAGGAGTGTCATTGCGTCGATTGTTGTCTGGTCATCGTAGTAATAGCAGATACGAATTGGCTGTGAGAAATCAAAGTTGCCTGCATTAAGAAGTTCCTTTGCCTTCTCAACATTTCTCTCCCAAACCGGGATATCAGAGTTGTACATAGGATGAGTATTTGGAACAAATGTTGTTCTTGCCTCAGCCTGGCCATTATATAAAGCCGCAACGTTCTCCCTATCGAGAAGCATTGCTATAGCCTGTCTAACTTCCTTTGACTGCATTCCAGGATGCTGCTTTCCATCAGCACAGCCGGCGAAATTATAAACCATTGCTCTTGTATAGTTAGATGAGATAAGCTTAGCAGCTACATCCTTATTCTGGGCAACTATGTTATTTGCTACTGTGATATCGTTGATAGCATTACCATAAGCAAAATCAAGTGTTCCTGAAATGAGTGCGTTTACAACCGCGTCATTTCCGCCTGTCTGGTAAGAAGTGAACTGTGCCTTCTGAATGCCAGCCTTTGGTCCCCAGTAATCCTCACGTGCTGAAGCAATGAAGTAATCAGGGAATGAAACCTCTGAAATTGCATACTGGCCTGTTCCATAAGGGTGCTTAAAGAAATCTGCAGAGTCATAGTCCGCCGGAGCAACTCCATCAAATGCCTTCTTTGGAAGAATCATTAATAATGCCATTCCATAAAGGAAGTTTTTATTAGGGCTTGTAAGTGTAATAGTAAGCTTGTTGCCGTCTACCTTAAGACCTTCAAGTTCTGTAGCCTCTCCGTTCTTAACTGCCTCTGCTCCAACAATGCCGAGAATTTCGGTATTATAGTTCGAAAGCGGATCTGCAAGCTTTCCTGTAATACTGAATACAACATCGTCCATTGTTAACTCGTCACCATTTGACCACTTAACGCCGTCACGAAGTGTAAATGTATAATTAAGACCATCTGCAGAAATCTCGTAGTCAGAAGCAAGCTTTCCTACATACTGACCCTTGTACTCGTCAAAGGTAACCAGTGCCTCATATACCATATACGGGTAAAGAGACTCTAAATCATGCCACGGGTTCTCAAACAAAGTATCGATTCCGATGCTCTGATGCCACTGAAGCTGAAGTACAGTATCAGCTGCCGGTGTAGCTGTGGTATTCTGTGTTTCAGCCGCTGCCTGAGTCTGTGCAGCTGAAGCCGCAATGCTTTCAGCCGGTGTAGCCGAGCACGCTGCCATTGACAGAACCATTACTGCTGAAAGTAAAATTGCAATAATTTTTTTCATAATATTCTCCTTTTCATAATAATAACGAACAAGTTACACGACTTGTTATCTGCATTATATCCGCATAAAAGTATTGTTCAATACAATCAATAAAAGAGGGTAATTTATCTGTACAATTGGTAATTATATGCAAATTTTTCGTTGTAATCCACTTAATCATCGAAATATTGACATATATACCAAAATATTATCATAGGTCCCAATTCGATACTGACTAAGAAGGATACTGTTGCTATAATTATCGCATGAAAGCCAAAAGGAACAACAATAAACCCTATGTACCCTTCCAAAGAAAACTGATTCTGGGAATTGCTTCCCTAACAGTTTTTCTTGTTATTGCAGTTGCAGTAATTTCATACCAGCTGGCAAGCCGCAAAATTGAGGAGGCGGCGGCTCTCCAGTCTGAAAGCAATATCACATTTGTACAGTCAACCCTTAACACACTTTATGACGAGATTGAAAACTGGACAACCGAGGTGCTTCAGTCCCCTTCAATCAGGTCCGCCGCTGAATACACCGATTCTCCAGGGCCTGTAGTTCATAACCTGATTTTCCTTAGGCTTATGAATATGACTTCCAAGGCTCTCGAAAACGGATTACGCTTTCCAACTGTAGGTCTTTACTTAATGAACGGCGATGTTTCCGAAATAGGCACAACCTCGTCATTCCCATTCTCTTCTTATGATGACTGTCTCGCTTATTTTAGTTTAAGCGAAGCTGCAAGCACCAAATACATACCGGCTTTCTTTAGCATTTGCAGCATAAAAGACACCCAGTCTGATAAACCACTGAACCGGCTGGTATACGTCAGGTTTCTGTATGAACAGGTTACAATGAAAAAGCTCGGAGTTTTCGTTGTGGAAATCGAAAATGATGCCATATTTGAAAAGATCGGATATATTTCCAACAGATGTGTGGTCATTTCGGAAGATGGCACAATCCTCGTTTCATCCAATCCAAGGGAACTGGGTGCAACATATTCAAACAAAAATCTCCTTGATTATATTGTATCGCAGTCGAGGATGTCCGGAACAATTACAAATAACGAGTCATTAACAGGTGACACAAAAATTCTTTCATACTGCTCTGTTTTCGGAAACAGCGGATATCTCATTGCTCCCTTTGATTATTATTCCGAAATGAACCGTCTTGATGTCGAGGACTATCTTAAGTCCCTTCTTGTGTTCATTTTAATAAGTGTTGTCACTGCAATTTTTTTCACTATTATTCTTTCGGGAAGACTGTCAGCTTCAATCCAGCAGCTTACGGCATTTGTAAAGCACGTATATTCAGGACAGTTTAATGAAAGGTATACTGCTTCAGGAAATGATGAAATTGCATATCTTGGTGAAAAAATCAATGATATGCTCGACAAAATAGAAACGGCTTCAAGAGAGAGGGAAATCGATTTAAAAAACCAGCAGATTATGGAATTAAGACTTATGCAGTCACAGATTAACCCTCACCTGCTATATAATACGCTCGATTCTGTTCTTTGGGCAATCCAGAACGATAATACCGAAAATGCAACAGAGCTTATTGGTTCTTTATCCGGATTTTTCAGGCTGGCACTTTCAAGGGGTGTTGAACGAATTCCCCTTCAAAAGGAAATCCGGCTTGTTGAGACATACATAAACATTCAAAGACTTGCAAGAAACCAGAATGTAACACTGATTAAAACAATTCAGGATGACCTTTTGGATTATTCAATCATTAAGCTGACTCTGCAGCCGCTTGTAGAAAACGCATACCTGCATGGTTTTGCGGGCTATCGCGATGACGGAACAATAACAATTAATGCCTCACATGATGAAACCTGCCTTACCATTACGGTAACAGACAATGGAATCGGTATGATGCCTGACGAGGTTGAGGCAGTCAACGCCTACCTGCAGGCCAATTCACTTTCCGATAACAGCCATTCAGTAGGTCTTTTCAATGTAAACAGGCGAATCATTCATGAATATGGTAGGGAGTACGGACTCTCTATCGTTTCGGAAGTCAGTGAATACACTACAGTAACAGTAAAGCTTCCATACTTCATGACGACCGGGGAGAATACATATGTATAATGTAATGATAATCGATGACGATGTGAAAATCAGAAGCAGATTAAAAGCCATGATTGACTGGGAAAATCTGCCTATTGAGTTTGCATGCGAGGCTGCGGACAGTGATACGGCAAGGGATTTATATTTACTGTACCGTCCCAAAATTATCATAACTGATATATTTATTCCGATTATCAGCGGACTTGACCTTGCTGAGGAACTGTCAAAAATTGACCCAGAAATAAGATTCATAGTTATCACCGGATACGATGATTTCGGCAATGCCCAGCGGGCGGTTAAGCTTGGGGCAGTTGACCTTTTATCAAAGCCGTTATTCCCTGATGCCATCAATGAAAGCCTTCGCAAGGCTGTTAGGTATTTTGAAAAGCTTCAGAAGGACAAGGCATCATTTGAATCACTGCAGGAGTTATTAAAAAACAATCTTCATGACATTCAGGCCTCTTATGTTGGAAGCCTTCTTCATAGTCGTCCAAAGCAGCCTGAACTAATCGCACAAAAGCTTCGCTCACTCAGGTTGTCTCTCAATGGTCCAAGATACTGTGCACTTCTTGTGTCAGCCGAATCAGATGCCAGCCAGGATGGTTTTGAGGCGATTTCCGTTCTTCTAAAGGATACACTTTTAACAATTCTTAACAGCCATGGATTCGAGGCGTTCTCATATCTTGACTCAAGATTCAGGATTTCCTGCGTTGTCAGTTTCTCTGAGGACGTATCTGAGGATGATATCGAGACAGTGCTCAATATGGTAAGCGATGAAATGAAGCTTACGGCAAACTGTGCCACAAGTGCGGGAATTGGCAAAATTGTAAACAAACTGGAGGACCTGTACCTTTCATACAACGAAGCAAAGCTGGCTATGAATTATTCCATGGTTACTCCAGACAATCAGGTAACTCTTTATAAAAACATAAACAAGCTAATGGATCCCTTCCCGACAAGAGCTGAAATTCTCAGCTTTATCCAGAATGCACTTCAGACGGATTCAGAGGAATCCATTGAGGATATAAGCAGGGCCATTCACTCCTTCATTCGCTCACTATACATAGAAACCAAAAACTCCGATGATGCGGCACAACAGACGCGAAGTTTCCTGCTAGAGGTGCTTCTTTTAATTTCGGCAGAATCCTACCGATTCGGGTGCGAGCTTGAAAAAATTGCCCCTTATGAAGAGATACGCAATAATCTGTTTCTCTCCTCTTCCCAAAACGAACAGACCGATTTCATTATTGAATTAGCTCAAAAGCTTTATGAATTAAAGAATCACAAAACAGCTGAAAAAACCAATCACTTAATCGGAATTGCCAAATCATACATCAGCGAAAATCTTGGAAATGAGCAGCTTAACCTAGATATGGTAAGTGACCACGTAGGTCTTTCAAAAATCTATTTTTGCAGGCTCTTTCATAAGGAGGAGGGCATAAGCTTTACGAATTATCTCAAACAAGAAAGAATCCGCATGGCAAAGAATCTTCTGTTAACAACAAATAAGAAGATATATGAGATAAGCCTTGATGTGGGATTTTCCAATGCTAAATATTTTGGATATGTTTTTAAGCAGGAAACCGGACTGACACCGGGAGATTTCCAAAGAACTGCAGACCAGTAACCAGAAAAGCACCTCATGGTGCTTTTTTTGATATATAAAAAAATAGCACCCTTTCGAGTGCTATCCTTCATAGTGATATTTAATTCCTGCCCTCGTTTCTTAGGATACGGGAAATCTCCACAAGCACTGCCTTTACGTTGATTGGCTTTGCAAGATGTCCATCCATTCCACAGCGCAGAGCTTCACGCCTGTCCTCTTCAAAGGCATTTGCAGTCATGGCCACAATCGGGATACCTGCCCTAGCGCGGTCCGGAAGCTTTCTGATGCTGACGGCAGCCTCGTAGCCGTTCATTACAGGCATCTGGATATCCATAAGAATGAGATTGTAATGGTAAGCCGGTGCCGCTAAGAGCATGTCTATACACTCCCTGCCGTTAGCCGCACGGTCAATCTCAAGACCCGCCTCACCGAGAATCTCCATCGCAATTTCCGCATTGAGGTCGTTATCCTCTGCAAGAAGAATTCGTCTTCCCCTTAAAAGTTCAGGATTAATCGCCCTTTCGTCTATTTCAAAGCAGTCCTCCTCAGAGGCTATGCGGTGCGGAAGAACAACTGTAACCATTGTACCCACACCCTTCTTGCTTTCAATCTCAACTGTTCCGCCAAGTACATCGACAAGCTTTTTTACTATCGGCATACCGAGTCCCGTACCCTCTACCTTGGCATCAGTCATCGAATATTCCCTTGAGAACTCCTCAAAGATATGCGGGAGGAATTCCTCGCTCATACCAATGCCGTTATCGGTAACGGTTGTTCTGTAGTAGAGCCAACCCTCCCTTTCGTTTGGAAGCTCGTCAATGCGAAGCGTAACCTTACCGCCAGGATTTGTGTACTTGTATGCATTTGAGAGAAGGTTGATTGCCACTTCCCTCGACTTTGTAATGTCGCAGAACGAGTACTCATGCTCAACCTCAAGCTCTGTAACAAATTCGATGTCCTTTGCATTCATCATCTCAATGAACATTGAATAGACACCGTCAGCATACTGCTCGACACTTCCTGCCACCTCATCGAGTTCGACCTCGGCCTGCTCGATTCGTGTCATTTCGAGAACGTTATTGATAATGGAAAGAAGCACATCGTTTGCGCTCTTAATCTTGTCAAGGTAATCCTGTCTCTTTTCAGGATCCTCCTGATGCTTTTCAAGAAGGTCCCTGAAGCCGATGATGGCATTCATCGGGGTACGGATGTCATGCGACATGTTGAAAAGGAAATTTGTCTTGGCCTTGTTTGCAGACTCAAGCTTTTCCTTTGTCTCAATTTCCTTTAGCTTGGCATCATGAATCGACTGAGTCGCAAAAAGAACAGCCGTGAGCATGCCCGACTCATCGCGTCCTGCATCGATAAAGCAAATCTGTCTCCAGTCATGCTCATTACCATCGCATCCCTGGAAGATTGTGCTCTTAAATTCCTTTGTGAGGATTTTGTTCTCGCCCATCCTCTCGCCAAGTGTCTTTAGGTCAACAAACTCAAGCATCTCGTCAACCGCCTCCGGAAGCACAAGCTTTGTGGCAAAAAAGTCGAGGCATTCCTGCGGGTCGGTAAAGGCATCTATTAAGTTTTTAACCTGGCTTATAGCTGTCAGTTCGCGGAAGCTGTTATTTTTGATGTCAATGAAATACATCGACGCATATATTCCGCCAAGAGCGTTGAAAATCCTCTCCTTGTCGACATTTGCCTCCCTCTCCTTTTCCCTAACCATACGCTCGGAGGCTATCTCTGAATAGCAGGTAGAAGCCGCTATCGAAAGCAGTAAAAGCGAATCTGTGTGCTGCCTTGGATTGTCGATACCAAGGAAGCCGACCACCTCATCATTAACGGTAATCGGTGATGCCATACAGCTTTCAATGCCCTGCGGGGCAAGAATCTGGTATGTCTTTGAGCCTGGAACAAAATCATCTGAAAGTGAGGAAATGTAAAACTCGCTATGCTCCTCAAAGGCCTCAAACCAGCACTCCATTCCATCGATGGAGATATTCTGAAGGTTGTCAATTTCAGAGCTTACCCCGTCACGGCACCATTCATATGTATTGTTGAAGAGCCTGCGGTGGAGGTCAGCCTCAAAAATATAGGCACGGTCACCATCATAATACTCCCCGAGTTCGCGGAGCATGTTGTTGAGTGTTGTCTCATCCTTCTTCTTGTCAAGATAACTGTGAAGGTACTGTTTAATTGCCATTTCTTCAGAAGTTGTTTTCCTAGTCATGTCATTCATAAATATCACCTTATTAGTTCAGATAACAAATTTCAGGTATGTGCCATTTATTGTTTTAACCCGCACCTTCCCCATGCAGGCCAGGTTTCGCATTTATAGTAATTAGTCCGGGAATTACAATTTATTAGTATTATCCCCTTCTCCTGTCAAGGCCCGTTCTCTCGTAGTAGGCCTTTTTCTCCTCATACATTGCCTTGTCGGCAATATCAACAAGCTCTTCCATGGTGGTTGTGGCAAAATCCTCCTTAAGTGCATAGCCGGTTGAAAGGCTTAATGCATTAACCTTTTCACCATACCATAAGGATGACTTTTCCTTTATCGAAAGCGCAAGCTTCTCTGCACCTGTCTTTGTGATTTCGATGAATACCACAAACTCGTCTCCGCCGATTCTGAATACCTTGCCCTTTTCCCCGACAGCTTCCTCTATGCACTTTGCGGCACCGCAGATAAGCTCGTCACCTGCCTCATGACCTATCGTGTCATTTACAGTCTTAAGACCATTGATATCAATCATGTATACAACGAGGTTGTTCGGAATGCCCTTTACGTACCTGTCACACTCGTCAACATATGCAGCGCGGCTTAATACGCCTGTCAGGGTATCTATATTGATTTCCTCCTGCTGCTTTGTGATCTTGTCGTCCATCTCCTGCTGGGAAAACTCCATATAGTGAATGAAAAGACACATTGATCCAAGCGTCAGGGCAATATAGGCTGTCCTCAGGTCAAAGATTTCCTGAAGGCCTATGCCAAGGAACATCATAAGGAACGTGCAGTAAAGGGAACCCCTGTTCTGCTTTTTAAAGTGACCACCGTAGATGATGAGTTCAACTACGAGCATTATGAGCACGAACACATATACTCCGACATATACAAGGTAGAGCGGACCGTGTGAATAGTTGTGTGTAGCATCAATCACGGTCATCCAGCCTGTAAAGATTGATACAATCTGCAAGACCGTATTAATACCGAGTATGGTAATAAGCGGGATGTGACGTTTACAGGGCTTTTGCATTGTGAAGATGAGCGCACAGCCCGTAAGAGGCGTGAAGATGTAGTCTGCGGCCTTTACTATAGTGATTACCCAAACAGATACATTCATCATGCCGGAAAGATGCAGACCAAGCCACTCCGCCGAGGCGGAAAGCACGATAAGTCCGTTTACCGCATTGAAAAGACGCTTCTGCAATACCGGAATACTGTTATTTTCAACAACAAGCACCGACAATACGCCAAGCGAGAATATTACCATTAATATGACTGATGAATAGTAGCTCATAGAATAATCCTGTTTAAATATGCTTCGATAGTAAATGTCCTAATGTAATGGGGTAAAGAGACCCCTTCAACATATAATATAACACATACCTTTAAAATTAACAAATAAACTTATGTTATCCAAAAGTTGCTTATTCATAACATAACACAAACCCGAATATACACATTTTGCGCTTAAATCAAAAATGAAGAATTGGCAAAAGATTTGGCAAAACTCCCTGCAAAGATATTTAAGTTCAGCTTATGCATATGTTATAATTATTAGACTGGCGTTTTTAGGAGGGAATATGGATAAGTACGAGACAAAATTCAGAGAATGCTTTGGCAGGGAGCCTGAGTATCTTTTTTCTGTACCGGGACGTACGGAGCTTGGCGGAAATCACACAGACCACCAGCACGGATGTGTTGTGGCAGCTGCGATAAACCTCGAGATGCTTTCGCTTGTGGCAAAAAACGACACAGGAATAATCCGCGTTCAGTCAGAGGGATATTCCATTTGTGAGATAGACACACGTGACCTCAAGGTGAAGCCCTCCGAGATCAACACTACAGCCTCTCTTATCCGTGGTGTCGCTGCAGGCCTTAATGGTGCGGGAGCTAAAATAGGCGGTTTTGATGCCTATTGCACCTCAAACATCCCTGTAGGAGGCGGACTTTCATCCTCTGCTGCCTTTGAGGTACTCATTGGTGCAATCCTGAACATCCTCTATAATGACGGAAAATTCACCCCAACAGAGCTTGCCCAGATCGGACAGTATGCTGAGACTGCGTACTTTGGAAAGCCAAGCGGTCTTATGGACCAGATGGCGTGCTCACTTGGAAATGCCATTGGAATTGATTTTAAGAACCCATCAGAGCCTGTCGTTGAGAAGGTCGGATTTGATTTTTCAAATAGCGGTTATGCGCTCTGCATAATAGATTCTGGTGCCGACCATGCAAAGCTTACGCATGAATATGCGGCAATTCCAGCTGAGATGTGCTCTGTTGCAGCATTCTTTGAAAAGGAAGTGCTCCGTGATGTGGACGAAAATGAGTTTTATGAGAATATCGCATCAGTCCGTGCAAAATGCGGGGACCGTGCAGTACTAAGGGCCATTCATTTCTTTAATGAAAACAGACGTGCAAAGGAGCAGCTTGAGTGCCTTATGAGGGGTGACTTTGAAGGCTTCCTCGCTCTTGTCCGTGAATCGGGACGCTCATCCAGGGAGCTACTCCAGAACATCGTCCCAGCAGGATATACATGCCATCAGGAAATGGGTTTTGCCATTTCCCTTGCCGAGCATCTGCTCCGTGGACAGGGTGCCGTTAGGGTACACGGCGGTGGTTTTGCAGGCACAATCCAGGCCTTTGTTCCTGATGACATGCTTAAAGACTTCAAAAAGGAAATCGAGAAGGTTCTCGGCGAGGGCCGTTGCCAGGTACTCTCTATAAGACCTGAGGGTGCGGTACTCGTAAAGAAATTCTGACAAACGAAATTTAGGTAAAATAAAAGACAGCTGCTTTGAGTAAACCTCACAGTGCTGTCTTTTTCATTTACATATTCCTCATGTCATACTTCCACGGAGTCCTGATAAATCCGGCTTCCTTAAAGTCTGCAGAATTTTTTCTGATAATAAAGTCAATGTAAGCCATTATCATTTTTGCCGTAATCAGATATCCCTGCGCTGACATATGTCCACCCATAAAGAATGCGTCCATAAACCTTTGGTCATATTCCGGAGCATATGTATGAAGGTCAATCGCATAGACATCCGGGAAAAACTCCTCTATCACATGAAGTGACTTTATGAGGGCCTTCATTCTTGTGTTTGCGGGCTCATCGGAATATGGAATTCCGCGCGGTGGAATAACGATAAAGAACTTTGCCTTTGGTGAAATCTCCTTATATCTCTGGATGATTCTCGCATAGTTTCCTATGAAGGTATCCCCGTTCTCCCTCCAGTCATCCTTTATGTCATCGGTGCTGCCGATGTCATGATTATAGTTTGCCTTGTCATTAATTCCAAGCGCAATGATATATGCATCTGCTGCCTTATCCTTATCCCAGAAGCCGTTTTCCTTAGCAAAGGTCTGACAGTATTCCCTGGCAGTCATTCCTCCCCTTGAGAAATTAAGAATTTCTGCACCTATGGTTCTTCCAATATACTGGCCCCATGAATGCTCATAGCAGTCATGGTATTCCCTTTCCGTATCAGAAATCACAGCCTCAAACTCACCGCTTGAAAGACTGTCTCCAATAACAGCTATTCTTCTGAAAATGGCGGTGAATCCGCCGTCCTCAGGAACCTTATCTAATGGTTTTTCGTTTTCTTCGAAGTAGTAATCTTCTATTCTCATGATTTAAAATCTTATTTTTTATTTACTAATGGATTCTGAACAGACAATGTTGCTTTCGTCTGCCCTGTCATCAAAATCAAATTGTTCTGCTGTCCGGATGTTCGTGAATCATATGTCTGCGATGTTAAGTTCCTCGAATCCGTCCTTTTTTACTGTATAAATCTGTCTAAAGCCGCATTCCCATGCGAGCTTTAATGCATCCTCAAAGGCAAAGCAGATATTTTCTGTCGAGTGTGAATCCGAGTTAAGAGTTATCCTTCCACCGCGCTTACAAAGCTCTTCGAGTAGGAACCTCGACGGGTATGGCTCCTTTCGGTTACCCCTTGCCATTGCTCCCGTATTAATCTCAAATAGAACATCCTCCTTAAGAAGCTTTTCCATGCATGAAAGTGCTGCCTCCTTGTACTCAGGTGCGTCATCATCATAAAGCTTTTTGCCCTGGTTGTATTTGGTGATCAGGTCAAAGTGGCCGATGATCTGGCAGTGTGTGCGCTCAACAACGTGGGACTCGTACTCATAATAGTCCCTGGCAAGCTTAAGGTAATCACCATCAAAATGGTCCCTTACAAGCCGGGTGAAGCGGTCCTCGCCATAATCAAGCTCGAAGCCCTCGCCATTTTTAATCATGCTGTGGGTAGAGCCGATTGTATAATCAAACTTTTTTGCCTGGGCTTTTGTGATATAGTCAAAGCCTGACTGGTTCTCAAGCTCGAAGCCGCAGAGAATCTCCATTTTTCCGCGGTATATTTCCTTCTGCTCATATACATCATCAATGTAGGCATCAAGCTCTGCTCCCTTTATGCCAAAGGGCTCTGTTCCGTCAGGGCGGATTTCATAGGCATGGTCCGTAAAGCCGATTCTTTTCATGCCGCGTCTATAACTTTCGGCACACATCTCGGCTACTGTTGCCACTCCGTCGGAGTGCTTTGTGTGCATATGGAAATCGTAAAGATAATTCATGTTCATCCCTCGTTTTCGTGAAGTATCACTTTCTGCAATTCTATACAAATGCAGTTTTTTTCGCAACTGTCATTTTTTCTGCCACGTATTGATAAGCAATCCACAGAAACCGGTGCGGCATGGTCATTCAAATAATTCCTTAAGTTCAATCAGTTTGACATTATCTCTTTCCTTGCAGGCAAATCCTGACCTGGAAAAAAACACATATTTATAACAGTTAAGTCCCGTTGCCCTTACCTGATCGATTTCCTCATCAATCGCCTCATCCGAAATCTGCTTCTTTCTGAACTTGACCTCATAAAACACATAGCCCAGTTCATCTTCTGTCACAATGTCAAATTCACCATTAGTTCTTTCCGACGGGTTATCATAGTAGTACTTGCCAATTTTCTCAAACACCGGGCTGATTTCACCCGCCCTGTTTTTCTGTATCAGGTACTGGCGGCACACGCCTTCGAAAATGTGCGGCACGAAAAACTCCTCAAAATCCTTAGCTATGTACCTGTCATAGAAGACCTCAGAATCCATTATCTTCATCTGGGAGGAGTACCTGAAATTATAGCGGTAATAGAAAAGCGACAGATTGTCACAGATGTAATAACCGATTTTCTTTTTATTATGGCTGTCATTAATTGGGGACACCTTTTCCACCACTTCCATTTGAATCAGCCTGTCAAGAACATCTGCCAGAGTCGGGCCGCTCGATACATGCGACTGTGAAAGGATATCGCTGTATCTTGAAAATCCCCTCGAGAGTGCGTCAAATACCTCGTTTGCATTAACTATTTTAGACAGTTCGGCATTTAGGTACATTGACACCTCATTCTCGAGTCTGGCACCTGGGGATGCTATAAGGTCGATGATGTTTTCCCTGACGCTCCTTGAGTCATCAACCAGGCGATTGTAGTAAGGAATTCCGCCAAACACGGAATAAATCCTTATCTTATCCTCAGGTGAAAAATTGGGGTAAAACTGAGACGAGTCGTAATAATTCATCTGTTTTAGGTTTATCGTGAGGTCAACCCTTCCATACAGAGGATTTGACTTTTCCAGAAGCGATTTCATAACCTCAACATATGAGCCAAGAATAATCAGCGTAAGCTGTGAGGTCTCCCTGTACTTATCAATGACCGATTGAAGAATGCTGTCCATTCCCTTCACCGATTCACGCAGGTACGGATATTCGTCGAGCACAAGAACCATTTTTTCCTTTTCAGAAAGCTCAAAAATATAATTAAGGAGTGATTCAATGTCAGTAAACCCAAGCTTTGGCAGTCCCATCACCTCGGACACAATCCCCCCGAGGCTCCTTACATTACTTTCCTGTGCAACCTGCTTGCATACATAATATATCTTTCTACAGTCACTTTTTAAAAGGGCCTGTTTAACAAGCTCGCTTTTTCCAACACGCCTGCGGCCGTAAATCAGGGAAAAAGTCATATCGCTATCACTTATTGCCTTATCAAGTTTTTTGAGTTCCTCGTTCCTGCCAATAAATCTCATTTTACTCGGTTCCTTTCGACTCGGTTTATTCCGAGTAAATTATACTTTAACCCTTGATGAATGTAAATAGCCTTTATAAATTATAGCATATCAGCTCTACATATAAAAAAATGGACAGTTCCTGATCAGAACTGTCCTTAAATAAATTTAGATTTTTACTCGGTTTTGTCCGAGTCAGTTGAAGCCGAGTTAACTGCAACATCGGGAGTAGCCTCATCCATAACCCTGTCAAGAGACTTCTTTTTGAGGCTAAGGTTCTTAATTGCTCCTGTAGGACAGGCATGCTTGCAGTCGCCGCAGCGGATACACTCTGTACTGTTTGGCTTCTCCCAGACCTTAATGTCCATCTTGCAGGCCTTCTGGCACTTGCCGCACTTGATGCAGGCATTCTTATCCACCTCAAATCGGTAGAGTGAGAACGGATTGAAAAGTCCGTAGATTGCTCCGAGCGGGCAGAGATATTTACAGAACGGTCTGTATACAATAAGGTCACATCCAAGAACCGCTATGAGAATGAAAAGCTTCCAGATGAACCTCATTCCAATTGCGCTGCGAAGACCCTCATTAAGTGCCGTAAGCGGGATTCCTCCAAAGAGCATTCCGCTCGGGCAGATGTACTCGCAGAACCACGGTGAACCTGTGCCTGTTGAATCGGTCACAACGCTTGGAAGCACAAATACAAAGAGCACAAGCACGATGTACTTAAGGTAAATGAGCCATTTGTGGCCCGGAAGGTTCTTTCTCTTAAGCTTCTTAAAAAGCGGAATCTTGTAAACAAGGTCCTGTACAAGGCCGAACGGGCAGAGCCATCCGCAGATAAACCTGCCAAAAAGCGATCCAAAAAGCATAAGGAAGCCGAAAACATAGCACGACATCTTAAAGCCCGGTGAATCAAGTACTGCCTGGAGTGAGCCTATCGGACATGAGCCAAAGGCACCCGGACATGAGTAACAGTTAAGACCCGGAACACAGATATTCTTGGCCTGGCCCGTATAGATCTTACCCTGTGTAAATCCATATACATATCCGTTTGTAAGCGCTGTCCAGCACGCCTGAACGAATAATCTCAAATTTTTCCTTAACTTAGCCAATTCCGATACACTCCATACAAATATTTACTGCTTTATTGAAGACTGTCACGATTTCCCTGTCAACGATTCCGTATGTGATCAGAAAAACGGCTGCCACAAGGAATAAAAGTCCTATGAGACTCTTAATGTATTCACCTTTCATTTGCGAGCACCTCCTCAATGAGTTTAATCCATGTTTCCTTGTCACGTGAGCCCATAACAGACTTAACGGTTTCTCCCTTACTGTTAATGAAGATTGTAGTCGGCACTGCCTGAATTCCGCTTATTACGCCTGTCTGGATTCCCTGCGATGGAATGAGTATCGGATACTTAACGCCTGTAGACTGAACGATTTTCCTTGCAGCCTCAATCTGTGCCTCGTCAAGTGCTCCGTTTGTATAGAGGTCGCAGGTGAGACCTACGATGTTAAACTCGCTGCGGTCATAATGCTCATAGACCTCCTGAAGGTCAGGCATCTCCGCAATACATGGTCCGCAGAAGGTTCCCCATACGTTAACCATCGTAATCCTTGACTCCTTGAACAGATTCTCGTTGTACTCATTGCCGTCAAGGTCTTTCATAACGAAGGAGTCGAAGTTTGATGCAATTCCTGCATTCAGCTGTGCCTGGTCCATATTTCCCTTAATCACATAGCCCATGAGCATCGCAAGTGCAACAAACACCGTCGGAAGAAGAATCTTCCTAAGGGCATAAATAAACTTCCAGCCATCGCCCTCCTTTAGACCCATGTTTCCTTCCTTCTTAAGGTTCCTAAGCCTCTTTATGATTTCGATAATGCAGATGACCGATGTAATTCCTGCTGGAACGGAAATCAGAAATACTGATATGCCAAAGACAAAAAATATGGCTACTGCTGAAATGATGATGTGAATAAGCGCTAGGCAGATGACCGTCTTGTCATCCGAAGGATGCTTTGCCCCGAGCGGAACCACAAACAGCCCCGCGAAGCTTCCGATTACAATCAGCATGCCCATGTAAAAGCCAGGTACTGCACCATATGCGTCACTTCCACCCCCGGCAATACCTATAGCACTGCCACGGACAAAAATGTAAAGAACCATTACCGCCATAAAAATGCAGCAAAAGTTCCTTATGAAGCTTGTTATTCCTCTTCCGATTGAATTAAGTACTTTCATTCTTTGTTTATTCTCCGTCTATGCCGGTTTTCCTTTTTCAGGTTTCCGGCTGATTTTTATCAGTAAATTGTCACCCGTTCAAATTACCGCCCGTGGTTTCCGGGTTAAAATGTCATTAAAGTGTAAGTACGACAGGAAAGCCCTCCCTGTACTCCTTTATGATTTCAGGATGCTTTTCGGCATATGCCATGATTTCATCCCTTAGCTCCTCTGTTACCTTAATAAGCTCAGGTGTAACCTCATCCTTTATCACTGAGCATGTGGGTGTAAGTGCAATGACAAGTCCACCGTCCTTACTCATGACGCGAAGCGGCCAGATCTTACAGTCAAGTGGCTTAAGCTCTGGTGTGAGGACGCATCCGTTAACATTAAACGGACAGAGAACCTCCTCCTCGGGGTCGTTTGTTTTATAGCCACCATCAAGGTCTATTGTTACCGAGCCGTCCGGAAGCTCCTTAAAAAGTGCATCCGGATATTTCTCCTTTACTACCGGAAGTGTTTCCTTATCAAAAAGCGGTGTCTCCCAAAGGCTCTGTCTCCTAAAGGAACAGCAGAAGCGGCACCTTGCACAGTCTTCTTTTGTAAGTATTTTGCTAAGCATTTATTTCACCATAGTATTTACTGAGTTTAAATTCGGGTCTGTAGGACTCCTTTGCCTTTCTTAGTCCCTCAACACCCATGTCCTCTTCGCGGTTAATATACGTAAAGGCCGCAGCCTTTTCTGATGCAGCGAAGCAGTTATTTATTACCGAAAATGCACCATCTAGTGCATACTCGTAAATTGCCTTTTCAAAGATGACATCAACAGCCCTTTCGTTAATGGCAGCCGCTATTGTCATGGCTACGGGATTACCCCCGGCGTAGAGAATTCCGCCCATAAGATGAAGCTCATCCTCCTTTTCGAAGGCCTCCCTGATTCTGTCAAGCTCCTCAGGCTCGATGTTAAAGCCATCGGCTGACTTTGCCTCCTGCCACTGCCTTGTAACCTCGATTGCATCTCCTTCATTCTCATCGGTAATTGGAACATAAATCGCATCGGGATAGCGCTTATAAAAATGATTTATGTGATTTCTCTTCTTCTGGAATTTCCTTCCAGGAAGCAGCGCCAGCTTCTCACGAAGGTAAATGTAATCCGAGTCATCCTCATCGCACTGCCAGTCGATGATATATCCTGCCAAGTCAGAACCTTTCATGGATTTTCTAATCGCCTCGTCTATGGCATCCCTTTGATCATCAGTTAAAAGACAGAAACGAAGCCTTTCACCTCGTGCGGCCGCATCGTCCTTAAGCATATTTACGGCAAAAACGAGGTCAAACGGTTCCATGGAAAGCGGGAAGCCGTATCCGCGGCGGCTCTCACGTTCTCCCTCGTAGCGGCGGAAAAGCACTCCGTTCTCGTAAGCCACCTGAGTGTTATACTTATCCCTTAAAAGATAAATATTCGCCTTTAATGAATCACTTCCTATTCCATCGGAGGTGAGTGTCATTGGCATATTCAGTTCAGGTGATTTCCATTCCATACTTTTCCACGTTAAACCATAAATACTCAATTTTTGATTATAACATTATTCAACATCCTATGCATATATATATTTATTAATACTTGTAGCATAAATGATATATTCACATCAAAAAAAGGCATCCCGGCAGAAACTGCCAAAAATGCCTTCATGTCAGTTGGCGAGGAGTGAGTCGCCATGTCAGTGTGCAATTTTGTTTTGATTTAGTCTTAAGCGGGTGCATGGTCCTCGAGCGAGAAGATTACCCACTCGGCGATGTTTGTGGCATGGTCACCTATACGCTCAAGGTATTTATTAACCATGAGGCAGTCTGCTGCCACCTCAGCATAGTCGGTGCTCTTTCGCATAAAGTCTATGAGTTCCTTCTTAACCTGTATGAAGAGATCGTCTACGATGTCATCGTGCGAGATTACCTCGCGTGCCTTTTCAATATCCTTGTCTACATATGCCTCTACAGCATGAAGAAGCATCATAACAGTCTCTGAAGCCATCTTTTTAATAAGCTCCTCGTTAAGCTTAATACCGGTTGATGCCATCATGATTGTAAGCTCAGAGATATCCGCTGCATGGTCGCCTATTCTTTCCATGTCTGTTACCATCTTCATCGCAGCCGTAATGGTACGAAGGTCCCTTGCCACAGGCTGCTGCTGGATAAGGAGCTGAAAGCAGATATTCTCGATGGTCTTCTGCTCCCTGTCAACAAGCTCGTCGTCATGCATGATCTGTTTTGCCTTTTCGGTATCCTGTGAGAAGAACGCTGTGATGGTTTCCTGTATTGCCTTTTCTATCATGTTTCCCATGATAATCATTTCGTTATTAAGAGCCTTAAGCTGCTCATCAAATTTATTTCTCATCTTTGCCTCCTGATTAACCGAAACGTCCTGTGATATATGCCTCTGTACGCTTGTCCTTCGGGTATGAGAATACCTGGTTCGTATGACCAAACTCAATAAGCTCACCGAGAAGGAAGAAGGCTGTGTCATCTGCCACACGTACTGCCTGCTGCATGTTGTGGGTAACGATTGCAACAGTGTAATTCTTCTTAAGTTCCTCCATAAGGTCCTCGATTTTCGATGTTGAAATCGGATCGAGTGCCGAGGTCGGCTCATCCATGAGTAAAACCTCAGGCTCAACTGCGAGTGCCCTTGCGATGCAAAGCCTCTGCTGCTGTCCACCAGAAAGGCCTAGTGCCGATTTTTTAAGCCTGTCCTTTACCTCCTCGAAGATGGCCGCCTTTTCAAGGCTCTCCTCAACAATCCTGTCGAGTGTCTTTTTATCCCTGATTCCGTGAACCCTCGGTCCGTATGCTACATTGTCATATATGCTCATCGGGAAGGGATTAGGCTGCTGGAATACCATTCCGACACGCTTTCTGAGCACGGTGGTATCTACATCGGGAGCATAGATATCCTCTCCGTCGAGAAGCACCGTACCCTCGATGCGAACGCAGTCAATAAGGTCGTTCATTCTGTTTAATGTCTTTAAAAATGTGGACTTTCCGCAGCCTGACGGACCGATGAAGGCCGTAATCGCATTAGCACGAAGGTCCATGTTTATGCCCTTTAAGGCGTGGTTTTCACCATAGTAGAGGTGGAGGTCCCTCACCTCGATTTTCTTATCGTTTTCCATATCTTTCCTCTTGAATTCTCGCGATGGTTTTCCTGAAATTCCCGGTGTTTTGCAATCAGTGCTCTTTCCGGCAATCTAAGCCCTGCTTATTTCTTTTTGGTAACGTCATATTTTGCTGCAAGGCGCTTTGTGAGCAGGTTGATTATGAACACCAGTACAAGAAGTACCACTGCGATACCAAATGCCGTATTAAAGTCGCCCTCACTAGTTGCCGAGAGATAAAGCTGCGTCGTAAGTGTTCCACCTGAACGGAATATTTTCCTGAAGATATCAACAAATGACTTAGGCAGAGCCTTCGCACTTCCTGCCGTAAAAAGGAGTGCTGCCGATTCTCCAATGATTCTGCCGATGGCAAGGATTACTCCCGTGATAATTCCGGGCAGTGCCGATGGAATGAGGATTGTGCGAATCGTATACCATTTGCCGGCTCCAAGTCCCACCGCTCCGTGACGGTAGCTTGAGGGAACCGTCTTAAGTGCCTCCTGGGTGTTTCTTGTAACAAGCGGGAGCACCATGAGCATAAGTGTAAGCGAGCCCGTAATAATCGAGTAACCAAGCCCGAGAGTCTCTCCAAAAAACATCATTCCGAAAAGTCCGAAGATGATTGAAGGGATGCCTGAAAGCGTCTCAGTTGCAAATTCGATGATGTCAACAAGCTTTCCGGGCTTCGCATATTCGTTAAGGTAAACTGCTGCCCCGACTCCGACAGGAGTTACGATTAACATTGTAATGATTACTATGAGAAGCGTATTTACAATGTTTCCGGCTATACCGACAGTTCCCTTTACAACCGATGTAACGGAGGTGAGGAATTTAAAGTTTACCTGTCCAATACCCCTAACGAGAACATAAATGATGATTCCCGCAAGAAGTATAACCGTAAACGCAGCACAGAAATAAATGAGTCCGTATAAAAGCACCTCCGCAGGTCTCTTTTTGCCAAACGAAAGCGATGAAGGTAAGGCTGTAGTTGTCACGTTTTTATTCATTGTCAGTCGCCTTCTTTCTTAACCTCTGCAGAAGCAGATTAATCGCCAGGATAAACACAAAGAGCACAAGGCCGACGGTAAAGAGTACCTGTCTGTGCAGTCCTTCGGCATATCCCATCTCACTTACAAGCTGTGTTGTAAGGAATCGCACCGAGTTAAACGGAAGCGGAAGGTTAACTGAACCACCAGCAACCATGTTGATGGCCATTGCCTCTCCAAGCGCCCTTCCTATTCCAAGCACAACTCCCGTGAGGATTCCAGATTTTGCAGCCGGGATTACAACACGAAAGATTGTCTGAAGCCTCGTTGCACCAAGCGCAAGGGAAGCCGCACGAAGGTTTCCCGACACTGCCCTTATTGATGAGGCACTGACATTTACAACAGTCGGAAGAATCATTATTGCAAGCACGATTATGGCTGAAAGCATGTTTGAACCGCCTGTAAAGGTATGCGTCTCAGAGCCTGCAAAAATGAGCTTTTCGAGTCTGTACATAACAGGATTAAGAAGCATGAGGCCGAGAAGACCGTAGATAACCGATGGGATCGCTGCAAGCAGTTCAACCGCTGGCTGTACCACAGACGAAAGCTTTTTATCAGCTATGTCAGTAAGGAAAACCGCTGTAAGAAGTCCAACCGGAACTCCGATCAGCACGCTTGCGCCTGTTCCGACAATCGATGAAAGAATAATGTTAAAGATACCATATGATGGCACCTTTGCCGTCGGCTTCCATACACTGCCAAAAAGAAGCTCAGGCACTCCCACCTTTACGAAGGCCGGTGTGCCCTTTAGGATCATGTAAAGCGTAATGGAAAAAACCGCAAATACGGCGATTACCGCACAGACTGTCATAATGCCCTTAGCGGTAATCTCAACTGCGTTTTTTGTTTTTACTTTAGAGTTTGTTTTTGTGTTTGCCATGTTTTTACGGGCTGCTGCCCTATTTCCTTATTACTGCGGAAGAATGAGTCCGAGACCCTTGATAACTGCCTGGCCCTCTTCAGATGCAATGTATGAGAACCATGTCTGTACAGTTGCCTTCTGGGCTGAAACCTCACCCTTTGTTGCCATTACGAACGGACGTGAGAGCATGTAGCTTCCTGCAACGATGTTTGCCTCTGTAGCCTCAACTCCGTTTAATGCAAGTGCCTTTACAGTATCGTTAACAACATCGAGTGAAACATATCCGATTGCTCCTGGTGTAGCTGCAACCTTTGCGAGCACGCCGCCTGTTGAGTCAAGTTCCTGAGCATAAGCACACTCATCCTCAATCTTTAAAAGCTCCTCGAAGGCTCCCCTTGTTCCTGAGCCTGCCTCACGGCCGATTACAACGATTGCCTCGTCAGCTCCGCCAAGTTCCTTCCAGTTCTTGATCTTGCCTGTGTAGATGTCCTTAAGGTTATCTGTTGAAAGGTCTGAAGCCGCATTGTTCTTATCAGTAATAACTGCGATTCCGTCGATGGCCACGATGTTTTCAACTGCACCGGCCTCCTTTTCTCCGTCCTTAAGGCCTCTTGAGGCATTACCGATGTCAATGCTTCCCTTTGCAAGTGACTCGATTCCTGCACCTGAGCCTGTGTACTCAACCGTTACGGTGATGTCCGGGTACTTTTCCATGAAGCTTTCTGAAAGTGCCTCGCAAAGCTTTTCCATTGATGTTGAGCCTGCAAGTGCGATTGTTCCGCTTACCTTTTCTGCCTGTGCCTTGGTTGTTTCCTGTGCGCCTGATGTGCTGCCTGATGCACCGCATCCAGCAAGTGATACTACTGCAAGTGCCGCTACAAGTACTGCGGCGATTCTTTTATTTAAAGTCTTAAACATTTTTTACCTCTCCTGTCATTGATTCGGATAATCTTTTTGCTGAAATACTTTTTCGTGATCACGTGTCTAATGATAGGATGGCAATGTAAAAGGCGTTATCATCCCAAGGTAAAAGAAATGTAAAAAGGACGTGAAGGCAGGTCCACTCCTTTCTATACAGTTCTAAGCTTTTTCT
>JAUNDA010000005.1:0-21529 GCA_030526295.1 Eubacteriales bacterium | reverse complement strand
CTTAGTTCATAACTTTGTTCATGACTATTAAGCATAAAAAATAACCCTCCCTACCGGAGATTACTTTATCCGGTAAAGAGGGTACATTTCCCTGAATCGTTCTCTATTATTTAATTACCAGTAGCGGTCGAAGAACTCGCCAAGGCTTCTTCTCTGCTCCCTTAGATATGTCATCATCTCAACGATATCTGCCGAAAGCCTGAACGATGCGTCCGTAAGCTTCTTTCTTTTACGGTACCTTCCGCTGTTAAATTTATCTATGACAATGTCATAGCGCTCCATCGCATGCTTAACAGAGTCATCCCATGAATAGTAGAGATTGTCTGAGGCATTCTGTCCGATTCTTCCCATTGCTTCGCGGCTATCCATGATGCGTGCGAGGCATACGGCAAGCGATGCGGCATTCTCATCTATGAGAAGACCGTCTACGCCATTTGTAACGCCCTCTGCAGCACAGCTTCCCTTAACGAGAACAGAGCCAAGTCCGCATGCGGCAGCCTCCCTTACAACAAGTCCGTTTGTGTCATAGGTTGACGGGAAAAGAAGAAGGTCTGCCCTGCAGTACCACGCCGTAAGAAGCTCCCTGTCATGGATTGCTCCCGTAAAGATGACCCTGTCACCTAGCTTAAGCTCCTCTACATACCTCTTAACCTCAGCCTCGTCTCCTCCCGAGCCGATAAATACCATCCTGAAATCAAGGTTCTGTGACTTGAGTGCTGCCATAGCGTCAAGAATAATCCTGATTCCCTTATACCACATGAGTCTTCCAACTAAAAGGAATACAGGCATGCCCTCGGGGATATCCACGCCCTTAACCTCTGCTGCAATTTCCTTCCTGTCCCTTGTGATTTTTGGAATGTCCACGCCATTTGGCATTACAACATAGCTTCCCTCATAGCCAAGGTTCTGAATATTCTTTCCTGCACCGTCACTTACAACCCAAAGCTCATCGGCGGCACTTACGTTGTCTATCATTGCCTTGATGACTCCCTGCTGGATGCCCTTAAGCTTAACAACATTTGCGATGTCAATGTCAAACTTTGTATGGTATGTGAGGATAAGCGGCACATGGAGTGATGCCTTAAGAGACCTTGCGACCATGTTTGACATCATCGGACAGTGGCTGTGGAGTAATCCTATGTCACGCTTATTGATATCAGAAAGCGTGGAAATCGAGAACGGATTACCTACCGTGTAACCGATATACTCGCGAAGGTCAACACTAGGATAACGGATTACGGGATAATCAAACCCTGAATCGTCGGCCTCCGGAAGATTCGGGGTCACGACGCTGACGGGCTTACCCTCGGATCTTAATACCCTCGCATAATTTACAACCGTATTTGCCACACCGTCTATCTGCGGCGGGAACGAATCATTTAAGAGACAAATTTCCTTATTATTGTTCATGTTTCTGTGTCCTGTTGTCCTAGAATTAATTATATTTAAAAAAGATAATTCTTTTCTGATTTCGATTTAAAGTAGCTTCTTTATTTTATCGATTATAGTAAGGTCCGCTGGAAGCCATTCGACTGAGTAAAGCTCCTCTGCGCTTAGCCATCTCGCATCAGCTGCCTCGAGCAGTGTAAATCCCTCATGACATAAGGCGGTTTTTGGGGTGATTTCCGAGGTGGTTTCTGAAACACCTGCCAAAGAAGCTTTTCTTAAAGCCCCGTTTGGATTTTGTGAGATGATAGCCTCCGTACAGGCTCCTGCCATGCTGCACAAAAAGCAGTCCATCGAGAGATGAAACGCAGGATAATCATACTCTATCGTATCAATAAGCCCGCCTACGACAATGTCGGCTGCGAGTTCCTCCTTTATCTCTCTTCTAAGTGCCTCCTCGGGTGTCTCTCCAGGCTCAATCTTTCCGCCTGGGAACTCCCATCCGCCCTTATATTCACCATAGCCCCTGGCCGTGGCAAAAACCTTTTTTCCGTCGCCGCTAAATATCACCGCAGCGACTACTCGAACTGTCTTCATGGATCATACCTTTTTGTCTTTTCAGATGTAAGCCCGCAAACCCACTGGTCCACTTACCCGTAGCCTTAAACTGTGCAGGCTGAGGTTTTAGCTCCAGGTCTTCCATACATCGGACTGATAGCCAATTGTTGCCTGCCTGCCGTTTCTAACAACAGGTGTTTTAATAACCTTCTGGTTCTCGAGAATCTTCTCTACCTTATCCTCCTCCGCTATGTACTTAATAAGCGCAAGAAGATCCTTATCCTTGCAGTTTTCATCAATGAGGTTTTCATAGCCGCCTACAGCCTGGGCAACGGAATTAAATTCTCCCTTACTCATACCCTTTTCCCGCATGTCGATAAACTGTGCTTTTATGCCACGCTCCTTAAAGTAGCGCTCTGCCTTTTTTGAATCAAAATCCTTTTTAGTTCCGAAAATCTGTATATTCATAGTAACCCTTTTTAGTGCCGGCTACGGCACCGGTTTAGTCCGTAAAGCTTCGCTTAATATTTAATAATTGCCTTTATCATTTTACGACTTTTCTGATTTTTTTTCAATCCACGCGGGTTTTTCATGGTATATGCGCCTTTTGTATAAAAAACACCTCGAAAACGCAAAATTTTTCTGTAAAGTTTACACGCTTTAAAGCATTGAAGTTATTGAGCAAATGAGTTAACATATTGAAAGAGACAGGCGGGCGAAGAATATTCGTCCGTTTTTGCGCCATATCAAAAGGCAAATACTTAATCACAGAGGAACGTGAAATGAAACTTAAGGCATTTAAGGCTGCATTTCCGCATACCATCCCGGTAATGTGCGGCTATGCATTTCTGGGAATGGCATTTGGTATATATATGAACGCATCGGGCTTCTCCTTCTGGTACCCGCTATTTATGAGCATCCTGGTTTTCGGAGGCTCTATCCAGTTTGTGGCTGTTGAGATGCTTGTATCTCCGTTTGCACCCGTATCATGCTTTATCATGGCACTCTTAATCCAGGCAAGACATATCTTTTACGGCCTTTCAATGCTCGACCGCTTCAAAAACCTTGGCTGGAAGAAGTACTATATTATCTTCGGAATGACTGACGAGACCTTCTCAATCAACTATTCCGTCGATGTGCCTGAGGGAGTTGACAAGGGCTGGTTTATGTTCTTTGTAACACTCCTTGACCATTTCTACTGGATTGCGGCATCAACGCTTGGCGGAATCATAGGTTCGCTTCTCACAATTGACACAGACGGAATAAGCTTTGTCATGACAGCTATGTTTGTTGTAATCTTTATCGACCAGTGGCTTAAGGAAAAGAACCACGCCTCTGCCTTTATCGGACTCGGTGCATCTGTTGTATGCCTCGTGATTTTCGGACCAAACGGATTTATGATTCCAACAATGATTTCAATCATTGCCATCCTCGCTCTTTCAAGAAGGAAGCTTGAAAAGGCAGAGCTTACAGAAGCTGCGGAAGAGGCCAAGGAAGATACGCAGCTCACAGATAAAAAGGCTGCCGCAGAGGTGACCCCGGAAAAGAAAAAGAATGAAGCTCTTGAAGCGGTTAATGCTACCCCGGAGAATAATTTTAAGGAACAGGAGGCACAGGGATGACAGTTACACAGCACATCATTACAATAGCGCTGCTCGTTGTGGTTACGGTTCTCACAAGGTTCCTGCCCTTCTGGGTATTCAGCGAAAACAGGGAAACTCCCGGCTTCATCATTTACATCGGAAAATTCCTACCTGCTGCCGTTTTCAGCATGCTTATAGTTTACTGCCTGAGAAACGTTGATTTCATCGGCGGTAACCACGGTCTTCCTGAGATTATTTGCATTCTCATTACCGCAGTCCTTCACCTGTGGAAGCGCCAGACACTTCTTTCAATCGGTGTTGGAACAATCAGCTACATGATACTGATCCAGTTAATAAGGTAAACAGTCAACCGCCTCCCGGGTGAAGGGAGGCGGTTTTTTCTATTCCTGCTACAGGTACAATGGAAAAGCCCCTAATCGTGTGCTATACTTGAAGCACAAAATGCTAAGGAGCCGGACAGAATATGAATGCAGAGATTATTGATAATAAATACAGGGTTCTGAACCGTGATGTAATTAAGTACATTGCTATGTTCACGATGCTCTTAAACCACATTGCATCCGTCTTTATGACTCCCGGCACGTTTATGTACGCAGTTCTCGTTGGTGTTGGCTTTTTTACGGCAATTACCCTCTCTTATTTTCTGGTTGAGGGCTATGACTATACACACTCAAAGAAAAAATACCTGGGAAGACTTTTCCTTTTCGCCCTGATTTCAGAAATCCCGTACTGCCTGGCAGCCACCCCATATGGCATCATTTACTTTATGGGCTTTAACATACTGTTCTCACTTTGCATCTGCTTTGGAATCCTCTACGTGATGGAAAACGTAAAGAACATTTTTGTTAAGGTATGCCTCATACTCATCGCATTTATGATGAGCATGTTCTGTGACTGGATGTTTCTTTCACCGACATTTACCCTGCTTTTTATCTGGGGCAAAAAGTCAGAGAAGCACAAAAGGTTCGCCTTTATCCTGGCAATAGTGATAAGTATTACATTTAGATTCTACTGTGACATTAAGAGCGCTCCGATTTTAACAAGCCTTATGTATGCCGTTATGAATACCATCGGAATGGTACTTTCCGCAATATGCATCCTGTTCCTCTATAACGGCAAACGAGTGGAAAAGGGACAGACCTTCTCGAAGTGGTTCTTCTACCTTTTCTATCCTGTTCACCTGCTCATCATCGGCATTCTGAGGATTCTTATCAAGGGCTAACGCACCATATTGGCGCCCATTACGGTCATGTTTTATTTCGAAAATGTTCTTCTCACATGAAAAAAGAAACCCCTGCGGCGTAAACTTCGTCACAGGGATTATTTTTAATTACTCGTCTTCCTCGTCATCATCGTCAGGCGCTTCTTGGCCAAGATCTGGTGGAAGAACCTTTGCAAGGTCTGCCGCAAACTTATGTGGGCTGACTGTTGAATTTCCGCCTGCATTAGGACCACCTGCTGCAGGGGCGCCGTTAGCAGGAGTTCCCGGAGCACCTGGCTGACCGCCGTTTGCACCGTCTGCCTCACCAGGTTTAGCCGGCTTAACGTTCTTATAGAGGATGGCATTTGACATGTTGCCGTTTGTAACGGACTTCTCTACACCATTTTCATTTACAAGGATACACTTACGGATACCGATTTCCTTTACAGTACCCTTAAAGCCCTGAACCTCTACAAAGTCTCCGAGCATGTATCTGCCCTCGGCAAGAATCGAAATTCCCGATCCGATATCGGAGATGAATTCACGGGATCCAATACCTACAACTCCAGTGAATACCGTAGCGAAGGTACTGATGTCCTTAACCTCCATACCAAGAAGGTAAGCGCCGTAGAATAATCCGCAGAAGATAAGTGCGTACTGGACAACTGAAACAGCAAGCTTTGCGTATGTCTCAGGCTTTCTGCCAAGCGGCTCACATATGATTGAGATAACCGACTTAACAAAGTTAAATACTACGACAATAAGTGTAATGAGTGCGATGGCTGCACCGATATTGTAGGCATTAAGACCTCTCTCCCATTCCTTCGAGTAAATGTTTACGAAAAGTCCGACATCGCCCGCCTGGCCGTTTCTTATGATACTGTCAATGATAAGGCCAGTTGCAGTAATCAAAATCGCACGGAGTATAAGAATCGGTATCTGTGCACTCTTGTTCTTCTTAATTTCGCCAATGCTTGAGAAGAGCTGCTTTGCATCCTTCACATAGCCCGTCTCTCCGGCTGCATTCTTCTTTTTAATGAGCACCGTGCCAATCCAGAAGATAATGTAAGCAAGGGCGATTATCAGGAAGGCAATGAAAAGGAATGCCACTACGTTTGTTTCCCTGGTCTCATGTACCGTGGCCATGGTCATGACAATTACGCCTGCATTCATGGCTGTAATGTCCTTCTTAAGCCTTACATAGCACTTCTTCTGTGAAATATTCTGGAAGTAGTTATATAAGGACAGGTTCTTCATGACTACAGGGATTACAATCTCATTAAGGTCGAGATTATCCTCTGGAGTTGAAATAATCCTTGAAGCCCTTGTAATGCCGTTTTCGTTGTCATAGATGATCTCAGCGTAGCTTGCTCCAGATGCCCTGACAAGCGTCTCGAGAGTCTGGTTTGTATTGTACTGGTTCATCATGATGGCACCTGACTCGCTGTGTGTCCTGATGTAGAGAACACCCATGATCTCTGAGTAAACAGGTCCGTTAAACTGAGCTGCTGCCTCGGCATTCTTATTTGTGCCTGTGCCTGAACCAGATGCTGCACCTGAATCTGTTACAAGCGGTTCGGTTACTGCTGTGGCCTCAGCCGCCTTCCTTGCAGCCTCTGCCGCCTTCTCGGCACGCTCTAATCTCTCTTCCTCTGCCTGTTCAACAAGCCTGTCATATGTGCGCACACCAACATAGTGTGTCATTCCGTTCTCGCTGTATGCATGGAGCTTAACCGGCATCATGATGATGTAGCCCTTTGACGGATCTGACTCGTCAATGTCCTCGATGAGGTACGGAACCTCGCGGTACATGACAGACCTTACCTTGGCCTTTTCATCACTCTTATTTGTATTGAGGTACCAGTTCTCCTCAGCCGATGAAGCGATTGCATATCCCTTATCGTTAATGATCCACATATCCGCATCCGGGAAGAATGCAGTCTTCTCATTAAGAAGCTCTGAATCTCCGTAGCAGATGAGGTCATTGCCAAAGGAATCCTTTACAGGCACTGCATTGCCATTATTATCAGTATCAAAATATACGTTTACATTTCCTGTTTGCAGCTTGCTGTTTGTATACTCTGCATCAAAGGAAATGAGTCTTGCCTTCTTTATATCTGACTCGTTAAGCTGGTTAATCCTGTTTTCACGGTCAACCTTATTGTAGGCATATGTTGACTGAATCTGAGCATAAAGGTTCTCCGCATTGTTACTTGCCTTCGTAAGGTCCTCGAGGGACTGGAAGAAGTATGCAAATACTGCAAAGGCAACGAGAATGACAACCGCAACAGCAAGTGACAAAACAGAGAATATCCTCTTGTTCCTTATTGCACGGTATGCGTATACCCAGTAAATTGCGAATACTATGATCATTGAAATGAGCACAATGCCAAGTGCAATCGATGCACCAAACAGATGTACTGCTTCATTCTTATTCTTAAGCGGGCTGCTCGTTGCTACAATCGTATAGACATTGTCCTCGCTGAAGACAATCGGAACCGCATATGCATAATCGATACGGTGTGAAAGAGCGGGATTTTCACTGCTTCTTAAGGTAATGCTTCCTACAGTACCCCTGTACTCACCCTGAAGCTCACTAGCCTTAAATGTAGCCCTGTCATACTTATCCGGCTCGTATGTGTTAAATGCAAGCTCCCCGTTATTAAATACCATCACGTCGAGATGCTCGCTCTTACTAATAACCGAGTCAAAAATAAAGGTCTTGTCAACCCATGCAGAGTACTGTGACTCCACAGCCTCGGGGTCATAAATCATGAGAAGATAATATGGTGAAAGCTCGTCCTTACTGTTGAGAAGACGTGAAATGATACCATATGAAATCTGGCCATTCATCTCAAAGGAGACAATTTCCGGTCTTTCCGTTCCATCAAGGAATGCAGGGGTGTCTGCATACTCCGTAAGCTCCGCAAATTCCTGGGCAGTGAAGATGCCTGCGTCGATAAGGTTGATATTGAAACGCTCCTTGTCGGATGCAATAATCAGGTCTCCCTTCTTACCGAAAATCATCATATCCACGCAGTCAGTACGGTCAATGTACTCCTTAAATTCAGGAATCATCGCCTCCCTCTGGTAGTCCGATAATGTATGAATATTATAGTCGGAGAAAATCTGATTTGTGATTTTTGCCTCGGTAAGGTAGACATCGTTAAATGCCTTGTCAATGAGTTCATCCGCATCGGTCCTTACCAGGAAGCTGTCTGCAAGAATCTCGGCTGTTGACCTAGCCTCGGCTTCCTTTTCGATGAACTCGTTATAGGCGTCAGTAGCAAACATTGCTATTACGCCAAGGATTCCGAGAATAAATACAATTATGGCTGCCTTCCAGCCGCCACGCGATTTTTTCCTCTTGCCGCCTTTTTTGTTCTTTGAAGGAGCCTCCTTCTCTTTGTCCGCACCCTTGTCAGGAGCAGAGGCTTCAGTAGAATTCTCCACTACTGTTGTTTCATTTAATGTCTTTTCTTCCATACTCATTTTCACCATAGTAATAAAAATTGTAAGTTGAAATGATTATCCCAAGGGAAAACCACTATTAAGGCTATTATAGCCTTTAACCGCCCGTTTGAATAGCCTTCCTTTGACTTTATCGGGATACATTGGCGTTATGTTGGAATTCTCCCAAAGTTTCATTAGTATCGGGTTACAGGATTATCGCTTGCCAGACACCAACAATTCGATTATAATATGGTCAAGAAGACCAGCTTTTTAATATTCAGTAAAGGAGGATTCATATGCAGGTCAACATTTTGGAAGCAAAAACAAATTTGTCAAACCTTGTAAAACTGGTGGAAACAGGAAAAGAAGACCATGTAATTATTGCTAGATACGGTAAGCCTGTTGAAAAAATCGTGCTCTGCAATGATGTTCCGGTTTCCAAAAGAGTTGGTGTGGCTAAGGGAAAACTCAAGTCTCCCAAGGACCTTGATAAATACAACTGTGAAGTAGCTGATATGTTTGGAGGCTCATTATGAATCCACTTCTCGATACCCATATCCTGATTCCGTACTATGAGGAAAAATGCATCATAGGTGTGTAATTTTAAAATTGTAACCTGTTTTATGTTACAATTTTAAAATTATCGATGGTAATTGCAAAACTGTATTGGCAACATCTCGAAAACTATCTTTGGACAATAAATAAACACGATGAATCTGACATGGACAACTGTCCTTCAAGTTCATCGCGTTAATACTTTATTTGCTCTTTTCTGCCTCGAGGCGGCGGACCTCCTTAATCATCCTTTCCATGCCGTTTGCAATCTGGGCTGCGCCATAATCGTTTGGATGGATCTTGTCAACGTAGCAGTCGCCGTTATTATTCTCCATCAGGTCTAATCCGTCAGAAAAATAAATATGTTCATCGCCTGCCGCCTTAAGGTCCTCTACGAGCTTTTTTTGGAATTCCCTCCTGTTAAGGAACTTTTGGAACCTTTCCCTGTCACGCCTTACACTGTATCCGAATACTCTGGACTGGATGATTATCGGTGTCACAGGATTGTTTTTCCTGATTTTTTCAACAAGAGGAAGCATGTTTTCATATATCCTCTCAAGCGCATTAGCTTCATAATCCAGAATGAACATCTCCGGATCAATAATGCTGCTGACAATATCCGCCACCTCAGGTTCACCCTTGCCGCTTCCTGAAAATCCGAGATTAATGAATTCGGTCTTTAAGCGTCTTGAAAGAACATTTGTAATAAGCACGCCCGGTCTTGAAACACAGCCGCCCTGTGTTATCGAAGTGCCATAAATGACTATCGGCTTCTCATGCTCAAACGGATTTGACGGACCTATGTAAGCATCGTCCGGAAGACCGATTTCCACTTTAAGCAGCGGCATATACAGAGGCATGTTGATAATCACTCTTTTAAGCTCCCTGCCGGGGTCTGTAACAAGCTGGCATGTATAGCTGTTCTTATGTGCATCGATTCTCGTGACGCCGTCAAACATGTAATCCTCGCCAGGATATGCCACATAGCAGTCCATACCCATTTCGCAGGTTGCCGGCATGTGGTCCCATCTCTGGGGTGTCTCTACCTCCGCTCTCACAACTATTCTCTCTGCATCAGTCTCAAAGGCAATCTGGCCGCCGGCGGAATCCTTGGCCATAAAATAAACTCCCGGTGCCGCATCCAAAAGAATGTCAAACTCCGTTTCGGGAAGTCTCCAGTAGTTTTTGTTTTCCTTAAGCCAGTAAAATCCGAAGATTTTAAAAGGCTCCTTACGTGGATCAAACCACTTAAGCTTCTCGGGCTCCTTTACTTCGGATATCGCCATGTTTCTGTCTATGATTTTCCAGTTCTGTTCCATAAAAATGCCTCCCTTGGTTTCATTTTTCATTATAAACTCAAAGGAGGATTTGTGGGCGGAATCTCATTAATTGATAACCGCAGGCGCATTCTGACATACCGGGAAGGCTTTTAGGAGCGTTTTTATACGTCGCAAACCCCAACCGATATATTTTTTTTAATCATCCATGACTGACAGCTGCCCTTTTGCTTACAGCCTCCATAGTAAGTGCTGATATTACGGCAATTACACAAAGCACGGTTATCATAAGGAAAATCGGTGTGAAGCTTCCGACAGCGTCAAAGATCGGGCCTGCCGCAAATGCAAGAACCGCACCGACACCCGTGCTGATAGCCACATGCATGCCGGTATACTTTTTAGCAAGCTGCGTGCCATAGGCCGCACCGCAGCATTTTGGAATGGCAATTGTAATTGCATAGTAAGCCATGCCATAAAGGAACGCTGCGGGATACATTACAAATGCCGAGCCTGTCACAAGACCAAGAAGTGTACTTCCGATTCCTGTGGCAATCGCTGCAACCGCAATCGTCTTCCACGCCCCTAGGAAATCGGAAAGCCATCCGCAAAGAAGCTTGCCGCCGACATTTCCGCACATAAGGCATGATGTTACTAGAGCACCTGTGGCGAGAGAATATCCGAGCTGCTCAATGTGGATGCTCATATATCCCGCCATAATGGTTGCGGAGCTAAAGAGTATCATCAGCGTAATGAGCACAAACCTTAGTGCAACCGAAGCATTGACGCCCTCTGTTTCCGCCCTGGCCGCTTCCTTTTTCTCTGATACAGGTGGCTCACCAAGTCCAAAAAGAAGGAACATTCCAACCGCCGCGAAGACTACGGTAATGACTGAGAGTATGATTATTGCCCATCTCCATCCAACCACGTCACAAAGCCTTGCAGCAACGGGATTAAATATTGCTCCACCGATACCGCTAAAGGCCATCGCAATTCCGGAAGCCGTACCCGAGCGGTCAGGAAACCATTTCTGCATCGCATGGGGAATCGCAAGAACGGCAATTGAGTTAATCGGACAGCCACAGAAGGCCGCCACATACCAGAGGAAATTATCCGTACCTATAAGCAGGAGAAGGAATCCAAGAACAACAACAGCAATCGCGCCAGCCATAACCTTTCGCTTGTCCGCCTTATAAAAAAGTGCGGTAAGCGAGGCAGCCATAACAGCTCCCGCCACCGAGCGGATAGAAGAATTGGCCGATACCCTGGTCATTGAGATTCCCTCTGCCGCACGTATTGCCGCCATAAATACGCCGTTACTGTTTGTGAGAATCCCTATCATTGCACACTGGAAAAGACATGCACCTATGAGGGCAAGCGTTCTTCGTGTTTTCATATTGCTGATACTAATCGTTTTCATCTGTGAATTGTCCGTATATTTAATATTTTCCAATTCCCCATTCTCTCCAAAAAACAGGAGGCCGACAATCCGCATCGGCCTCCGTGTTTCCCGAATATAATCGGTAGAAGATTTATCACAACCGGGAAATGGTTATTTACAACATTTTTTAGAAAATGCTGCTGATATCATTTGTGTAATCGTTTCTTCTATCCCAGATTCTGTTGAGATAGTAGCAGAAACGACAGTCATTCATCTTAAGCTCCCTGTCGAACATTCCGTCCGGAGTAAGCTTTCTTGTAAGGCAGAAGCATCCGCGTCCGTGGTTAAGCTCTACGTGCTTTCCCCATCCCTTTGCGATAAGAAGCGGTGCGAAGCCCTCCATATTCGGGCCACGGCGTGTCTTTACCGGAAGTCCCTCGTACTCAGGTATTGATGCGATGTGATCCTCATAAGGCTCATAGAACTCAACACCCTCATTTGCATGTCCCTCAAGGATGTACTTTGCTGTCTCGTAGTAACGGTCAACATACTCTGCCGGGTGGATACCGTTTCCTGCGCAAAGTGTGTCATATGCATCACGGAATGACATCCATCTCTTTAAGTTCTTGAAGGAATGCTCAACTGAGATACGGCTGTCAAAGAAGTTTCCATTAAGCTCGTCTCCGCAGAAGAGGATTCTGTTCTTTCTGTCAAGGAACTGAAGTGAACCTGCACAGTGCTCCTCGATATTGTAAACCTCAAGCTCACGGCCGTTAAGATTTATAACATCTCCGTCCTTAAGGAATACTACCGGGTAATCTGTCGGGACATCAAGCTCTGCATACTCGCCCATAGCTGTCCATCTGCCCTCATAGCACTTCTCGTGCATATATACAACATCGAACTGATAGTTGTTGAGAGTGTGGTCAAAATGGTTGTGTGTATTGAAAAGACGATAGCATGGCTTGTTTGGTACAAGGCTCTGGCAGAACTCTCTTAAGTTTCCAGCTCCCTGTCCGCTGTCGATAACGATAACCTCATCGTCTCCCTCGATAACATATGAATAATCACCTACACTGAGAACCTGCCATGTTCCTGGTGCAATTTCCTTTGCATTGAAATACGGCTCGTCTGCTCTCTTGAGATTGCCCTCGAAATCCTCCATCCAGATATCATGTAAAGCTGAGAAATCGAGTCCGCCCATACCTTTACGCCACTTCATAGTGCTTCCTCCTGTTTTTCCTTTGTATGATGCCGGCTTCATGTGACAAAGCCGGACTTTTGTTTATGCCGGATGTCACCTGACAAATCCGGCCAGCTTCTTTGTTTATTTTACCTGATCACGCTCTTAACGGCATCAAGCCAGCCTGCGATAAGTGAATCCTTCCTATCTGCAAACATCTGCGCATTATAGCGCACACTGTTAAGTCGTGACAATACTGATTCGTTATAAAGTCCGCAGTGAATACCTGCCATATAGCCTGCTCCGAGTCCTGAAAGCTCCTCTGCATCGGGAACCTGAACGGATGAACCGAGAATGTCACTCTGGAACTGCATGAGATATCCGTTCTTAGTCGGGCCGCCGTCTACACGGAGAACCGGAACCTTAATCTCACTGTCTGCCTCCATGGCACGAACAACGTCTGCAATCTGGTATGCAATGCACTCAACAGTTGCCTTTACAAGCTCGGCACGTCCTGTTGTGCGGCTCATTCCGATAAAGGCTGCCTTTGCATTACTGTTCCAGTAAGGTGCTCCAAGTCCTGAGAAGGCCGGTACCAGATATGTTGTATCATCCGCATTTGCCTCACGGCAAAGTGCCTCTGTCTCTCCTGCGCTTTCAATGAGTTTAACATCCTTCTGGAGCCATGAAATTGCAGCTCCCGTATAGTTGATGTTACCCTCCATTACATAATTGACTTTTCCGTTCCACTTCCATGCAAGCGATGTAACAAGACCGTTCTTACTCTTAACTGCCGTTTCACCGATATTCATCATAATCGATGAACCTGTACCGTAGGTGGCCTTTGTCATACCTCTTTCAATACAGCCCTGGCCAAAAAGTGCGCCGTGTGAATCACCAAGAACACCACAGATCTGAACCTTTTTCGGAAGAATTCCGCCAAGGTCTGTCTCGCCATAAAAGCCGTCTGAATCGGTTACCTTTGGAAGGCATCTGATGTCAATTCCGAAGGCCCTGCAGATATCCTCATCCCATGACAGAGTGTGGATATTGAAAAGCTGTGTACGTGAAGCATTGGAATAATCCGTCCTGTGCTCAGCACCGCCTGTCATGTTGAATACAAGCCATGAATCGATTGTACCAAAGCAAAGCATTCCTTCCCTTGCCCACTCAGCCGCCAGAGGCTCGTTTTCGAGAATCCATGCCATCTTGCTGGCCGGGAAATATGATGAAACCGGCATTCCGGTCTTATCGAGAATCTCCTCAGAAACACCACTCTCTACAACTCTCTCGCAAAGCTCCTTTGCGCGGGCACACTGCCATACAATTGCATGGCATGCCGGCTTTCCGGTCTCACGGTTCCAGGCAACAGAGGTCTCACGCTGGTTGCTTATTCCGATTGCTGCAATTTCTGCTGCATCAATACCGCTGTCTTCAATTACCTTTTTTGCCACTCCGAGAACATTTGAGTAAATCTCCTCGGGGTCATGTGAAACCCATCCGTCTGAGTTAACTATCTGACGGTGCGGGAGATCGCGGCGGCAGATAATCCTGCCCTCCGCGTCAAGAATCATTGCTTTTGTACCCTGTGTACTCTGGTCAAAGGATAAAATATAACCCATATTTACTCCTTAAAGTGCTTTCTCCACTGTTGCTGCGATACCCTCTGCATCAAGACCGTAGTACTTGAATACCTCAGGGCTTGTTCCTGTGATAACAGGTGCATCCGGAAGTGTCATGTTGATGACCTTTCTCGGGCACTCTGCACCAACAACCTGTGCAACCATGCTGCCAAGGCCGCCGAACGGAGCATGCTCCTCAACTGTTACAACAACCTTTGCATTCTGTGCCGCACGAACAACTGCATCCTTATCAAGCGGCTTTACGCAGTACATGTCAAGTACTGTAGCCGAGATGCCCTTTGCCTCGAGAAGCTTTGCAGCCTCATTTGCAGGGCGTACCATCTCTCCGCATGCGATAAGTGCAACATCTGTACCCTCGCGAAGCCATGTTGCCTTGTCCATCTCGAACGGGCAGTTGCCCTCCTCGTAGATATCCTCAACCGGGTTACGGCCAACACGGATGTAAGCACACTTCTCATCCTTAAGAAGCGCCTCTGTGAGGTGTCTTGTCTGATGACGGTCACTCGGTAAATATACCCTCATGTTGGGGATTGCTGACATAGCTGCGATATCCTGAGCTGAATGATGGCTCATTCCAAGTGCACCGTAGCTTACACCACCTGAGATACCGATAAGCTTTACATTAGTATTTGAATATGCGCAGTCAACCTTGCACTGCTCATATGATCTTGTTGAAAGGAAGCATGCAGGTGAAGCCGCATATGGCTTCTTTCCGCATGATGCAAGACCTGCCGCAATACCTACGAGATCCTGCTCTGCAATACCTACCTCAACCGACTGCTCCGGGAACTCCTTAAAGAATGGAGTAAGAGATGCTGAGCCTCTTGAATCAGAGCAAAGTACAACGATGTCCTTATCGTTCTTTGCGTTCTCCATGAGAACATCACATATAACCTGACGGTTCGGGATCTTATTCATTACAGTGCAGCCTCCTTTCTCTTTGCGAAATCGGCAATAATCTGCTCATATTCCTCAGCTGATGGTACATGATGATGCCATGGAGCCTTGTTTTCCATAACCTCTGAGCCATAGCCCTTGATTGTATTTGCAATGATCATGGTTGGCTTTCCCTTGCAGTTACGAGCTGCCTCGAAGGCCTTCTCGAGTGCATCATAGTCATGTCCGTCAACGGAAATTACGTTCCAGCCGAATGCTGCCCATCGCTCTTCCTGTGAATCCTGGTGCATTACATCCTCTGTACATCCTGAAATCTGGAGTCTGTTGCGGTCAACAACTGCACAGAGATTGTCAAGTCCGTACTGGGTTGCGCTCATTGCAGCCTCCCATACAGAACCCTCTGCGAGCTCTCCGTCTCCCATAACCGTGTAAACACGGTAATCCTTTTTATCCATCTTTCCTGCAAGTGCCATGCCGACACATACTGGAAGACCGTGGCCGAGAGAACCTGAGTTCATCTCGATGCCCGGAAGCTTGTTGTTTGGATGGCCGATGTACTTTGAACCAAACTGTGAGAAGTTCTTCTTAACATCCTCAAGCTCAAGGAAGCCCTTAGCGCAGAGAACTGCATAATAAGCCTCCATTGAGTGACCCTTACTTAAAACAAAGCGGTCACGGTCTGGATCGTTCATGTTTTCAGGAGAGATATTCATCTCCTTAAAATAAAGTGTAACAAGTACATCCATGAGACTCATGTCTCCGCCGATGTGTCCACCGGCACCTGCCATAATGATATCTACGCAGTCCTTGCGAAGATCAAATGACATAGCCTTGTAATTCATATCATTCACCTCTTAAGTATGCTTTAACCTGCTCTTCGTTGTCGTCATAAAGGTCCGGCTTAACACCGATGTACTTACATGCCTCGTAAAGTACCGGAACAACGTCCTCGTGAATACCTACGCAGTGGTGGATGTAAGGGCCTTCAACAACCTTTGCCTCAAGTCTCTTGAGGTTCTCAACCTCTACCCAGAGATATGTTCCCATTGTGTAAGGACCATCGATGCCCTTTGCATTTCCGAGAAGGAGTGAATACTCACCATTGTCTCCGTCGAAACGTGCAAGAGTGATAAGACCGTGCTTAGCCTCTGCAGCAACTGAACCCGGATGATCGAATGCAAGCGGATATGTGATTGATGGCTTTTCCTTTGCAACTGAAAGCGGCCATGGTCCGCAGTGCTGAAGGAGCTCACCGTTCTCATTGTCAGGATGACGAACTGTCCAGTCAGCGAAGAAGCTGCGTGTGTCATTAAGTGAAGCTGCCTCTACCATAAGTGCTGTGATTGCACCGTGAATGTCTGTCTCACAAACTGTCGGGATACCCTCCTCGTTAAGAAGTGAGTTTGCAGCACATGGCATGATGCCGATTTCGCTCTGAAGCTGGTTCCAGCACTGGATAACGATTGCGTTACAGCCGTTCTTTGCAGCGAGGTTCTTCATTGCAACCTTAAGTGCTGCAACGTTCTCGAGCTCATCGTCCTTAATCTTTACGTTCATGCATGACTGGCAGTAAGTAACTGTCTCAGGAACCTCTACACCCTCAGCCTTAACCCTCTGCATCTCAGCTGTAAGCTCAGGCATCGGAATAGGTGCAAGCTGAACATTGAACTTCTCAAGAAGCTCGCCCTCGTTGCACATTGTGCTCCAGAAATCCTGTGGACGTGGAGCAATCTGAAGGATACGGATGTTGCGGAATGTCTTTACAACGCTGCAAACACCGAGGAATGTCTTGATGCCGCGCTCAAACTCAGGATCTGAAAGACGGCAGTTTGTAACATATGTGAATGGAACGCGGAAACGGCGAAGAACCTTACCTGTTGCGAAAAGTCCGCACTGTGAGTCTCTTAAACGAACACCGTTCTCGTCAGGTCTTTCATCACGTGGTCCCCAAAGGAGTACCGGAAGCCCCATTTCCTTTGCAAGTCTTGCACACTCAAACTCTGTACCGAAGTTGCAGTGTGGGAAGAAAAGACCATCAACGCCCTCTCTCTGGAATTTTTCACGAATCTTGATGCGGTCGCTCTCCTGATAAAGAAGGCCCTCCTCATTGATATCAGTGATGTCTACGAACTCAACTCCGAGCTCCTTAAGACGCTCTCTTGTAAGATTTGCATATTTAATTGCATCCGGTGCAGAGAAGATAGATCTGCGTGTGGGTGCGAATCCGATTTTGATTGTTTTCATGGTTAATTCTCCTTAAATATATGTATCAGGCTCCGACTACGCCCTTCTGAAGCATTACACATCCATAGTGGTCAGCTTCGCCTGTGGCAAGAACCGCATAAGCCTTTTTTGTCATGTCATAAAACTCGAAACGGTCAACTGTAATGGCTGTTTCATATGCTTTTTCATCGTGTGCCTTAACGACCTCGAGAATCTCGGTTACGGCATTTCCAACCTGGAAGCCGCCCTGGCCGTCGCTTATTCCGAGTGAATAAACAGAATGCTCTGCCCATCCGTCAAGGGGCATAAGTGTAAGAATGGCATCTGCCATCTTTGCCGCGCTGACACCGTCTGCACGAACAAGCTTGCCCTCCTTAGCAAAGGCAGTTGAAGCAAAATGTGCGTCTCCGATAACAATGGTGTCACCGTGACCCATCTCCGCAAGAACCTTTAAAAGCTCCGGAGAAATTACTGCGGGAATTCCTTTAAGCATTGCTTTATACCCTTTCTTTGAAATGCGCAGGAAATATATTCCTGCGCAGATTGTTTAATTACTTGGATTCCTTACCAAGGTTACTGAGCACGAGTGCCAGTACAAGGATAAGTCCCTTGGCAATGTTGATTGAGTAGTACGGTACAGACAGCATGAAGAGTCCGTTCTCAACTACCTGGAGAAGAAGTGCACCGATAAGAGTACCGATTGCATTTGGCTTTCCGATTCCTGCTACTGCGATACCGATGTTAACGGCTGCGATAGAAGGCATAAGATATGAGTCACCTGCTGATGCTGCAACTGTGCCGGCACGTGATACAACGAGGATTCCGCCAAGTGCTGCGAAGAAGCCTGTTGCAACGAATGCGAATGTACGGTAAGCGTTTACGTTGATACCTGTAAGCTTTGCAGCCTCAGGGTTTGTTCCTACCATGTAGAGGTATCTTCCGTGCTTTGTCTTGTTCTGGAAGAATGCAACGAAGAGCACGAGAACGATCATGATGATGTAGATCCATGGAGCCTTACCGAGCTTCCAGAAGAGCTCCGGAACCTTCATTACGATTTCCTGGCCATTTGCACCCGGACGGTTAGGGTTGATAACTGATCCGCCTGAGTATGTAAGAGCGATACCACTTAAGATGAACTGCATTGCAAGTGTAGCGAGGATTGCCGGAATCTTGAACTTGAGAACAAGAATTGAGTTGAGCACGCCTACGAGCATACATGCAACACATGTCATGAGGATTGCAAGCCACATCGGCATTCCGTACCAAACCATGAAGGTAAGTGAGAAGGCTGCGCCGAGTGTAGCAACTGATCCAACTGAAAGGTCGAACACGCCGCATGAGAATGCGAAGGTCATACCCATTGAAATAACTACTGTGATTGAAGCAGATCTTAAGATACTCTCAATGTTGCTCCATGAGCAGAAGAACTCTGGCTGCAGGATCGAGAAGATCACAAATGCAATAACCATTGAAAGAACTGCGCCCCATGCTGACAGGAAGCGTGAAATCTTCATCTTCTTATTTTTATCGATTGACTTACTCATTTTCTTTTCCTCCTGTTGAGTAGAGAAGCAGCTTCTCCTCTGTTGCGTCTTCTGTATTGAATTCCTTCTGGATCTTTCCACCGTACATTACATATACACGGTCTGTAAGCTGAAGGATTTCACTCTGTTCACTGCTTGAATAAATGATTGCCTTGCCCTGGCGTGCAAGCTCAACGATGAGCTTGTAAACATCCTGCTTTGCTCCTACGTCGATACCCTTTGTAGGCTCGTCGAAGATATAAACCTGGGCATCTGAATCGAGCCACTTACCGATTGTAACTTTCTGCTGGTTTCCTCCTGAAAGGTACTCTATGTTCTGTCTTGGAGAAGGAGTCTTTACCTTAACGACATCGATAAGCCTCTTTACAGATTCAAGCTCCTTTGCAGTGTTGACGATGCTTAAGAAGCCTGAGTACTTGCCAAGTGTTGCCATGCTCATGTTTGAGGCAACAGACTCTCCAAGTACGATACCCTCTTTTCTTCTCTCCTCCGGAACAAGTGCGATTCCGCCCTTAACTGCCTGCTGCGGGTTATTGAACTTAACAGGCTTTCCGTCTACGAGAAGCTCTCCGTCATATGCTCCGTATGCTCCGTAGATTGTCTTGCAAAGCTCTGTCTTTCCTGCTCCTACAAGTCCTGAGATTCCTACGATCTCGCCCTTGCGTACATACATTGAGACATCCTTTACGAGACCGCTTCTTTCTGTAAGACCGCGTGCCTCAAGAGCATTCTCTCCGATTTCACGACCGCTTCTGTCGAGTTTTTCATCAAATGCACGTCCGAGCATAAGCTCTACGATGCGCTTGATAGTGATGTTCTCATCAAGCTTGATGTTTGCCTCCGTGATACGTCCGTCACGCATTACGGTCATTGTTTCACATATTTCAAAAAGCTCATTAAGTCTGTGGGAGATGAAGATTACTCCTACTCCCTTGTCGCGAAGACCGCGAACGATGTTGAAGAGCTTTTCAGTTTCCGCATTACTGAGTGGCGCAGTCGGCTCATCAAGAATAAGGAACTTACAATTTCTGAGTACGGCACGTGCGATGAGTACCATCTGCTTCTGTGCCATGCTGAGCTGCTCGATGATCATATTGAGTGGAATATCTACTCCGATTTCGTCGAGCGCCTTCTTAGCCTGAGTGCGCATGTATTTGTTGTCGATTATCTGCTTGTGGCCGATGCCTCTTGCCAGATAATCCATCATGATGTTTTCCGCTACAGTAAGTGTTGATACAAGTGCTGTATCTACCTCCTGGTAAACGGTCTCAAATCCAAAATCCTTGGACTGGTTGGGATTGCGGATTTCTACCGCCTTCCCGTCAATGTAGATCTGACCGGTATAGTGGTTGTAAACTCCGGACAGAACCTTCATAAGAGTTGACTTGCCGGCACCGTTTGCGCCTACAAGGGCCGTTACATGGCCGCTCTCGAAGGAGAAATTAACATCCTGCAGAGCCTTTACACCGGGGAACTCTACGCAGATATCCCGCATTTCGATTTTTGTTGTAGCTGACATTATCTCACCTTTCCCGATATATCGAAGAAGCCCTGTCACGGCACTTAAGCCGTTTCTTTGAGCCTCTATGTCAGAGGAAGGGCAAAAGCCCTTCCTCCGGTTTTGGCATTTATTAATACTTTGGATTATTTAGCATACTGCTCTCTGATAGCCTTGATTTCGTCTGTGTTAAATGCCTCTGTCCAGCCGAAGTTCTCGAACTTCTCGCTGAGTGTTGTCATTGAGTCTGCATCTGTGATGTCCTTGCCGTAGATGTTTACAGCATCAAGAGCGAATGTCTCAGGTGTGTCAACACCGAGTGTCTTAAGAACTGCAAGTCTAACGTCTACCTGACCGATTACATATGGGTCAACTGCTGCACATGCATAGTAGAAAGGAACTGTTGTCATTCTTGCAAGCTCTGTGTTAGAGATATCAACTGCTGTGATTGTTACGTTGTCACGCTTAGCATCGTTGATTGCATCAACTGCACCATCAAGGAAGCCTGAGCTTGCTGCCCAAAGACCGATCGGGCCCGGGTTGTTGTTAAGAACAGCTGTCATAGCTGTATATATCTGTGAGTATGTATCACCTGAAAGATCAGGAGAGATGATCTGTACGCACTCAAGCTTGCCCTCGCCCTGGTACTGCTCGATTACTGAGTGACGTGTATCGAAAGGAACGATAAGTCCAAGTACGTTGATCTCTGCGAACTTGATAGGCTCTGTCTCACCTGTTGTCTTTACGTTCTCGATAAGAGCGTCAAGAGAAAGCTTTGAAAGTGAAACGTCATCCTGTGATGTATAAGTAACGCCTGGAACGTGCTCTCCGCCGCAGTCGAAGCCTACAACCTTGATTCCCTTTGCAACTGCCTGTGAAACGAGGTCATACTGATAACCCTCATTAGCGTGTGAAAGGATCCAGATGTCATAGTCCTTTGAAAGAGCCTGAGTCATAAGGTCCTGCATCTTAACGTCGTCCTGGTCAGACATGAATGTGTCTACTGTGTATCCAAGAGCGTTACCCTCTTCGATACAGCCCTGGAAGAACTGTGCTGTGTGGTCTGAGTTTGTCATGTTACGGATAACAGCAATCTTTCCTCTTGACTCAGCTGCCGGAGCTGCTGCCT
>JAUNDA010000127.1 GCA_030526295.1 Eubacteriales bacterium | reverse complement strand
CATCGGTGTTGAGTGTAAATGCAACTGCAATGTCCTTTTCAGGGAATGCGAAAATGCAGCTTCTGTAGGGCGGATTTGCACCGGTGTGTCCATATGCCAGAAGACCGCCGTACTCCCTCTCCATAATTCCGAAACCGTAACCCTTATTGATTCCTTCGATATGTTTCGCATAATTTGTGCGCATCATGTCAAAGGTTTCTTTTTTTATTAAGGGAGCGCCCTCGTTAAGGATCACCCTCGCAAGCGCTGTCATGTCCTCTACATTAGAGAAGAGACCGCCTGTCGAAAACCTGTTTGCATTAACCGGCATGTAGTGGTTAACAACAGGTCCCTTTGAATGTGGAATGGCAACCTGGTAGGTAATTGCCTCCTTAATGTCAAACATTGAGTGTTCCATCTTAAGCGGCTTAAGCACGAACTCCCTTACGGCCTCACTCGGAAGCATTCCCGTAACCCTCGAAAGCACGATTCCCGCAAGCCTGTAGCCCCAGTTTGAGTAAAGAAAAACTTCATCCTCGGGATTGTGCACAAGCTTTATATTACAAAGTTCATCCCTTACAGACGCTTCAAAGCCATCCTCATCAAGCGGTCCGTCTGGCGTATATTCATTAGGTAATCCCGCCGTATGGCTGAAGATTTTCCTGATTGTAATGCTCCGAGAAAGGTCAAACCACGGAATATAGCGGCTTAACGGCGCGTCGAGGTCAATAAGCCCATCCTCGAATAGACGCATTAACGAAAGTGCCACTGTAAATTTAGTATTTGACGCAATGCGAAAAAGCGTATCGGGGCGAACCTCGTCCCAGGGCTTCTCCACGCTCGTCACACCAAAGCCCTTTGCAAAAAGTATTTTATCGCAATCAGTAACGGCACAGGCGATACCGCCCATGCCGTACTCATTTCTGACTTCTTCAAGTTTGCTTTCAAAAAAATCAAAATCCATAATTAATTTATCAGCCCTGCTCAAGTGCAAGTGTTCTTGTTGTAATGTCGCAAACCTCAGCCGGTCCGTAGTACTGGATAGCGCCCGGATAGAGGTAGCATGTCTCAGCTGCCCACTGGTCTCTTCTCTCTGCGAAGTATGTGAATGGCTTGCCGTTAAGCTCTACAAGAGCCTTTCTGATAACCGGCTTGTCCTCACCGTGTCTACGCTCGATGTTCATCATCTTTGTGATTGGCATACCGCCTGCAATCCACTCCTCAGCAGGCTTTGAAAGGTTGGAAACCTTTGAAAGGTATCCTGTGTAGCCGTACTGGATAAGCATGAATGCGTTGTATCCGAGTGAGTAGCAGTAGTCAGCGTCGAAGTTTGACGGGAATGCACAACGTCCCTCATATCCGAGGAAGTGGTGAAGTGCATTGAACTTTCCTGTGTATGCTCCTGCCTTCTTTCTCTCGTCAAGATTAGCCTTTACAAGAGCTGAGAAAAGCTTCTCTGACTCGATAAGTGATACCTGTACGTTACCGTGCGGATCTCTCTCAAGGAAGAGCTGCTGCTGGATTGTCTGTGGAAGGATTGCAAATACTGCCATTGACTCCTTTGTGAGACCATTCTCGATGAATGCGTACTTCTCCTCCCATGAACCAAGCTCGTTGAACTTAGCTGCCTTCTCGCCTGCAAGAAGCTCATTGATTTCTGAGATAAGAGTCTTGAACTCAGGAACGAACTCAACAACACCCTCAGGAATGATTGCAACACCAAAGTTCATGCCAGCTGCTGCTCTCTTTGCTACTGAATCAGCGATCTGATCAGCAATTGCTGCAAGTGACATCTTCTTCTCTGCGATTTCCTCTGAGATAAGGCAGATATTCGGCTGTGTCTCAAGTGCACACTCAAGTGCAACGTGTGAAGCACTTCTTCCCATTACCTTTACGAAATGCCAGTACTTCTTAGCTGAGTTGGCATCTCTTTCGATGTTTCCGATGAGCTCGCTGTATGTCTTTGTAGCTGTATCGAAACCGAAG
>JAUNDA010000126.1 GCA_030526295.1 Eubacteriales bacterium | reverse complement strand
CAGAACTTCAGTATTTCTTCAAATCTGGACTGCATCAAAAATCTGTTTATGCTCTCCTTAAGGAGGCACCTTCTCCTAAAGAGATTGCTTCTATGCATATGACTCACATGGCACATCTACTCAAAGTTACTTCCCACGGTCACTTTGATAAAGATACTGCTCAGCGGTTAAGAGTTCTAGCACAGAAGTCTGTCGGTGTAAGCGACAGCTCTCTATCTATTCAGGTAACCCACGCTATTTACCAGATTGAGTTACTTGATAGCCAATTAGAAAAAATAGACACCGAGATGACAGAGATAATGAAATTCCATGATTCTGTCATAATGACCATTCCAGGCATCGGTTATGTCAATGGAGGAATGATACTTGGAGAGATAGGTGATATCCACCGTTTCTCTTCGCCTAATAAACTGCTCGCATTTGCAGGTCTTGACCCATCTGTATACCAGTCTGGTAACTTTCAGGCCAAGAAAACCAGGATGTCCAAACGTGGTTCTAAGGTGCTTCGATATGCCCTTGTAAATGCAGCTCACAATGTAGTAAAAAACAATGCAACCTTCAAGGCATATTATGCTGCTAAGATTTCAGAAGGTCGTTCTCATTACAATGCACTAGGGCATTGTGCCGGTAAGCTTGTCAGGATTATTTGGAAGATAATGACCTCTAATGTAGTGTTCAACCTCGAATAATACCTTCTGATATCTTCATCGGTTAGCTTGAACTACTCCATAAGGGAGCTTTATTAAGGTTACCCTTTTTTTCCATGATAATAATCTAGAAATTTCCAGCGGCGGATTGTATAATTAAGTTGAACACTTAAAAATCCATAGCGAACCCTTGTGGTAAAATGTAGTTGCACAAAAACATAAACACAAAGGAGAATCGCTATGGATCAAAATTATTCTACCACAGATACGTTACACAAAAAAGGGGCTCATTTAACTTTTGAGGAACGAGTCATCATCCAAACGCGTCTCCGCGACAATCAATCGTATCGGAGCATAGCCCGTGAGATTGGGTGCTGTGTCAATACGGTACGCAACGAGGTGAAGCGTGGCAAGGTCCTTTGTTATAACGGCAAGGTGGAACGCTATCGCGCAGCAGACGGGCAAAGCACCTATGAGGCGCATCGCGAAAACTGTGGTCGCAAATGCGACGCCATAGCAAAGGGAGCATTCCTCGACTATGTGCAGAAGAAACTTCAGGAACATCACTGGTCGCTCGATGCCTGCTTTGGCAGGGCACTTGTTACGGGAGAATTTCAACGTGACGAAATGGTCTGTACGAAAACCCTGTACAACTATGTCACGCTGGGGCTCCTAGGAAAAATCAAGAGTATTGACCTGCCCTTGCGCGTCAAGCGAAAAAACGCCAAGAAGCGGGTTCGTGAGCGTAAGAAGAAGTTCGGCCGCAGTATAGATGAGCGCGATCCTTCTGTGGATGAGCGTCAGGATTTCGGGCATTGGGAGTGTGACCTTGTACTGGGATCTCGCTCAAATGACGAAGTACTGCTGACTCTGGTTGAGCGCAAGACACGCTGTTCCCTCATCAGAAAACTGCCCAACAAAGAAAGTGCCTCTGTAATAGAAGCCTTCAGAGAATTGAAGGATGGAATGTTCCGCGACTGTTTCAGCCGAGTGTTCCTCAGCATTACGACAGACAATGGCAGTGAGTTTTCTAGCCTGTCGGAGCTGGAGAAACTAAGTCACACACGGATCTATTATGCGCATCCGTACTGCTCCAGCGATAAAGGCACGAATGAGAACCACAACGGCTTATTCCGTCGATTTCTTCCCAAAGGGAAGAAAATCCAGGATTACCCCGTGGAACACATTTCCAGAGTAGAGTGCTGGGCCAACACCCTGCCAAGAAAGATACTCGGATATAAGACACCCGAGGAGTGCTTTGAGGAAGAAATGCTTGCAGTACTTACTGCATAAAGGTTCGCCGGGTGTTCAACTTATTATTGCAATTCGGGAAAATTTATATTCTAAGTGTTTAAACCATCTTAAATACTTCGTTTTTAAAAAAATTATAATTTAAAGCCGCCTACACTTT
>JAUNDA010000066.1 GCA_030526295.1 Eubacteriales bacterium | reverse complement strand
ACACTGTAATAAACTGAGTTATGAAATGTCTGCCTTTTATTGTTTCAATTGCTCCTTGTCCTTTTATAATAATTATTAATCTCCTTACGGATGATATCCTCAAAGGCTCCTGCCTTCGATAAATCCCCGTTAAGCGACTCCTCTCCCCTCTGGCTGTATTTAATATCAGCGCCATCCATCATGTCGCTGTACCAGAATGGTGTCATGTAAGTGTCATAGCTCTTTGTGTAATAAACCTTTTTCATAAGGTCAAGCATTCCACGAACTGTGCTTCCCTGGTTAAAATTCTTCATAAGAATCTGATAGCGCTCATATCCAAGCGGCTTTGAAGGAAGACTTTCCTCTGTTCCGTCAAAGCCCGTCAGGTAGAAGTTTGTCATGACCGGTTTATCGTCCACAAATTTCTCAATGACATTTGCAATCTCATACTCATTGTTTTCATCCGGAACAAGCTCCACGATAACTGTCTTAAAGGTGTCATCTGTGGCACTTGCCTTTCCTGAAATCATGAAGTGCGCATCATATTTGTTTGTGGAAACGTAAATATCCTGCTTTCTAATGATTTCAAGCGCTTCCTCTATTGTTCCCGCATTATCAAGAACAAGGCGTGTAACTACAAGTGCATGGATGTTGTCACTTGGATCTGTTGATTTCTTTTCTGCCCTTCCAAGGTCTCCTGACGGTACAACGTTAAAGTTTATGGTAAGCCCTGCGTCATTAATGCCATCAAGTGTTGCATATGGAAGTAATTGGAATATCGGCATCTCCTCGCCCGAGTCAAGGATTTCCGGGGTTACCGAACCGCCGCTTAATACGCCAAGACTTGCATGACGTGTTTTGGTAGCTGGCACATGGATTACGATTGCCGGTGCATTATCATATTTCCAGTCATAGTTTCTGCCACGGACCATGCCACTCTGGATTGATGAGCATGCTGACTCAAGTGACTTTTTATCAGAGGTCGCAAGAAAATTCTTTGCAGCCTCCATATACTCCTCATACTCGTAATATGTTACCTCATAAACATAATCAGCAACTTTTTTAAACTCAGAATGAATCCTTGAGGTATCCACATCTTTTGATGCTTCCTGTTTTGATTCATTCTGTGTTGACGCTTCCTTTGTTTCTTCCACAGCCTGGCTTTCCTTTACTGAAGCATCCTCTTCTGCCTTGGTTTCATTTACAGCGGATGCCTCTGTGGCAGCTGCCGATGGAGCCTCTGACTTTGCCGTGCAGCCCGCAAATGAAAATGCCATAACTGACAAAACAATCACTAATGAAAATACTTTTTTATTCATAAAAATCTCCTGTTTGATTTATTGTTTTCTTATATCATTTAACGCCGAACAACCCCGAGTTAAGTATTCCATGAAGAAATGCCTGGTCTCTTGAAAGCCTTCTACCTGTTACAAGAAGGCTTACGCCTCCCTGCAGCTCCCAGGTTCGGTTTTCATTTATGTTTTTTAACAGATAATCTCTTCTTACTTCGAGTAGTTCAATGAAACGTTTAACCTCTTCCCCGCTCATGCATTCCTTTGCTTCGTCTAATTCATAAACACACTCAACGCGCTTTTTCTCTGAAATGTAGTCGAGTTCAATGTATCTTTTCTTTTTATCCTGAGGTGTGGCACTGTTACTAAGCGAGAAAAACCTTCCTATTGGATAAGCAGAAACCTCATCAAGACCGTTCCTAGCAAAAAATGCCGGTATGAGCTCGGTGGCTATTCCCTGAAGAAGTCCCTGTATCGGTGTAACCTTCTCATACATTTTCTGAACCTTTTCAAGGAGCATGTCGTATTCCTTTTTCCACGCATTCGCGCTCTCAGGATAAATGCCCTTAAAGTATGGAATGTGTGCAACATCCATTGATGATACGGATGCAATGATGCCGCCAGGCTTACATACCCTTATCATTTCGCTAAGTGCCTCCTTATACTGGGGCATTGAATTAAAGAAGGTATGTGAAACTACAAGGTCAAAGCATTCATCAGGGAATGGCATTTCCTTTGCATCTCCCTGCACAAAGCTAAAGCTGCACTCATGCTCACCAGGTATTCTTTTTGTGGCAGCCTCCACAAAGCTTTCATCATAATCAAGCCCTGTAAAGTCAACCCCGGAAGAGTCCTTTGCGAGGTACCAGATGAATTCACCCGAGCCGCATCCTACATCAAGGACCCTTAGCCCTGATTTAAAACCGATTTTTTTCTTTACAAAATCCCGCATGTCGTCGTTTAAGACAAACATACGTGTTTTTTCGAGGAATTCTTCATTTTGGAAATATTTAGACCATTGCTTCATTTCTTTACCATGCTCTCAAAAGTGGCTGTGTACTGCATCTAAAGGATCCACCATACGAACGTGATATGTCAAAGTGTACATACTCCACCGTGATTCCCCTCTTCTCGAGTTCACCTCCGATTGTATCCTTAAACATATAGTCTGTAATGTAGGTTTTGTCATCAATAGGCAGACCATTTAGGGCAAGATACTTTATCTGCTCGGGGTCAACCTTTATTTTATCCCAGCCATCAAAAATCTCAGGTACTCCGTCAACAAAGGCCTCCTCTGACACTATCATGAGCCCCTCACGCACGAGGCTCATTGCACAGTCAAGGTGAAGCACATCCGGAGTAAGCTTGACCTCTGTTACAGTATAGCCCTGTGGCTCAAGAAGCTGCTTAAGCCACTGAACACCTGCCGTATTTGAAGCCCTGCCCGAGTTTCCGACAAATACATTTTTATTGTATACGATTACATCTCCACCCTCAAGGAAGGGACCGGCATCAGAATTCGGACCGGCTGACGTATCAGCCCTTGGAACCGCAACATATATGGCATTTGTTCCATAAACCTGTGATGTGAGAATGTCCCTTACAGGAAGCACCTCATTGGTTCTATGCTGTAGGCGGATTGAGCCCTCTATAACATAAGGCCCGATTGTAAAGAACGGATCACGGACAAACATGTTTCCAACGCCGTGCTCCTTTCCCGACTCAATTTCATATTCGGTCAGGTCACGGGGCCTTAGAATCTCAACCCCGTATTTTTCAAGAACTGCAATAAGGTCAAGGCGCTCCTGCTCCCATTTCTTTTGTTTTTCAGGATCACCAACACTTAAAAGCGTTCCAAGGCTTGTGGCTCTTTCAATTGTCTCCTTTGGCAAAAAACCAAGCATCGACGTGTCAGTCGGTGCAACGAGGTCAGACTTTGCCACCACAACCTTTTTAAGTGGTGCAAATTCGCTTTCTACATATATTTTATTCTCGTCTGTCTCATTGGCTTGCGATGTCGTTTCTTGAGCAGTCGTATATTCTTCTACTGCGGTTGCTTCTGTCGCCTGAGCTTCATTTGCTGCAGCTGCTTCTGTCGTGTCCTTGGTTTCATTTACCGTATACTCTTCACTCGAAGCGGGAACGTCCTCTTTTACACTGCATCTAACCAATGAAAGTGCCAGCATTGAAATAACCAGCACATATAAGCCTAGTGATTTTCTCATTAATACTCCTGTTGATATTTTAAATATAATCCTGCTTTATTATCGAAGCAGCAGCATTTACATATTATAGTCTTTATTAGCATTAATTACAACGAAGACAAAGTTTGAGTTTGTTTTAAATAATGACAGTCACGTTTTCAAGCGCAGGACATCCGGCAGACTGTTCCTAAATAAAAACACAGGCACCAGAGTTTTTCTCCAGTACCTGTGCATTAAACCATATATTATTTATTCTCTACAGGGAACTTTGCAAGCTTACCGTTTGATTTCCTGTAAACAAGCGCTGCATCCGTTGAGCTTATTACGCCGTCACCATTGACATCGGCTGCTGCCTTCTGTTCATCCGTGAAGGTGAACTTACCATTTGAATATCGGTAAATCATTGCGGCATCAGTCGAGCTGATTACACCGTCTCCGTTAATGTCGCCATAGTTTACATTGGCTCCCTCAACCTTAATGTTAAGGGTTGTGAATGGCTCAAGGCATTTGATGCCAAATTCCATTCCGCCGTCCTTTTCCCTGTTCTGGTACATTGCAAACGGAAGTGTAATCTGGAAGTCAGTGTCATCCGCAGTAAGCTTTTCCGTTGACCACTTGACATAGTCCGTCACGTCAAGGCTTGTGCCATTCTTATAGTGAGCGGTAACCTCCATACCTGTCGCATCAAAAACATCTCCCGCAAGGTATTCAAGCTTGTCGGGGTTCTTTGTTATCTCAACACGGTCAACGGTGCTTCCCACTGCCATCAGGAAGGCTGAGTCATTCTTAAAGTAAATGGTTCCGTTTTCATCAACTATCGGGCTGCAGATTGCATACTGTGCCTGCTCCCCGCTAGGTGTGAAAATGTTGTACGGTTTTTTGTTTGTAAGCATCGTTCCATTTTAATTAAACGACTCAATGGTTATCCTTGAAACCTCGGTCTGTCCCGGTCTGTCCTCAAGCATACGAAGCTTTCCAGGAGTAAAGTTATCGAAGAAATAAACATATACGCATCCCGTCTCCTCCTCGTAGGCCGTTGTCAGGACTCCGCTCGACTGGCAGTAGCCCTGTGTGCGTACCGAGTATGCAATCTCCCAGTTTGGAATGTCAATGACCGTAATGTTATGGCCGCTGTACTGTCCGAACTGTGCCGTTCCAGAAACTCCGATATAGGCCCTTCCGTTGTATATCGTAGGAGTACTTGTACTCATTGCAGGATTTGTGCTGTCATCTGCATAGTTGTAAAGCTTTAATGTCCTTACACTCTGAATTGTACCATCCTCCGAAACCGTAGCCTCAAAGAAATATCCGCCCTTATTTGTAAAGTAGTATTTGCCGTCATACTCCGTAATCGAGCTTCTTATGTCTCCTGTCACATTCATCTGATATGAATCAAGGAGCTCACCCGTACGCGGATTGAATGAAAGAAGGCTTGGATTTCCTGTTGTATATCCGGATGCTCCGTCATCCGTTCCAACAAGCACGTAATCATCACATACAAAGGCACCTGCCCAGTAGAAGCCGCCCTTGCTTGTGTAATACCAGGTCGGAAGCTTTGACTCATTAGTGTTTGACGGATCCTCATCCGAGGCATTAAGGCATACAAAGCTTGCCTCATTGATTTCTCCTACCCAGAAGCCCGTATAGATGTAACCGTTATGGTAGACGATTGAGCTGTTTGGCTGTCCGCCAAGCGCATCCTTATAAATCCAGAGTGATTCCAGCGTATCGGCATTGAAGGCCTGAACGGTACCGTTTGAAAGGCCTACAAAAATCATTCCCTCCGCATATGTCGGCGGATTGATTGCAAAGCTTGAGCTGTGGTCCATCTGTCCGGTCTTCACTATTTCTCCTGAAACAGTATCAACCTTATAGATGGTAGAACCCGAATACGTATAGAGGTATCCGTCCACGAGGATAGGACATCCGCAGGCATTTGAATCATAGCCCGAGCCTATCTGTGTTGCCCAGTAAAGCTCCGTATCCTCTGCGGTAATAGGTGTCTTATAGCTGATTACACCATTGTTCTGTGCATTCTGTCTTAGATGCGGCCAGATTGAATCAAAGTTCACCAGCGTATCGTTTGCGGGAGCCTCATCAAGTGTGATGCTTAAGGTACCCTCTTCATCAGGTGCAGTATAGTTATTCTCCTTAATTCCGACATAGCCTGCACATGTAACCGTATACGAATAGCTTCCACCAGGTGTAAGCCTGTATACTCCGTCCTCCTCAAAAATCCTTCTGCCGTCAAGGCTTCTAACAAGGTAAACAACGGCATTTTCCGGATTTGTGACTATGGTCACAGGAATCAGGTCAGTCTTTTCGACATGGATGTTGTAGGTAGTCTCAACTGAGGTTCCGTCATCGTGGCAGACTGTTATTCCAATAATCTCCTCATCGAGTGACGGATCAAGTGTAAGCTCAACTGCGTCAAGCAAGTCTAACCTCTCTCCGTTAATTGTTGCATAGTATCCGCCACAGACAGGTGTTGTGTCAGATGTATTCGGGAATGCACCCGCAAGGCTCACTGCCGTAATTTCACGGTTAAGCTTAACGCGGTATGTAGTAATATCCCTGTCAAATTTTGCAGTCTCTCCGTTTTCATTTAAGAACTGAAGTGCCCCGTCCGAGCATGACATTGCCAATGACGTAAGGTGAAGCTCACGGCAAAGGTTTACCGTATAATCCTGGTAATATGTCACATTGCCGCTTGTACGTGAAACACGGACAGTCAGGGTGTTCTTATAACCGGATTTTGCTATTGCGTAGCTTAATACCTTTGCGCTTCCAGAAGCGCTGACCGGGGTTGTTATTGCCACATCCTTCGAAAGTCCATGGTTTCCTGCAACGATAGACTGTGTGGTGTAAATTACATTTATGCTTCCGCTTGTTGCGGTTGCCTGTATATATGCAGTTGTATTGCAGTCTGAAGCATAAAAATTATATGTATGGTTTGATGAGCTGAACTCTGCATCGGAACGGTATTTCACCCTGTTACTTACATTGCTTCCGTTATAGATTGCAAGGTCCGAAAGCCAGTCCGTCGCAACCGGATTAGAAACGGTAACCCTGAGTCCTTCGGAGGCAGTAAAGGCTGTCTTTGCATGGTATATGCCATTCCTTGTTCCTATACACGAATATACTTCTCCCGGTATCAGATTGTAAACACCGCCAACCGGTGCGATTACTGAGCCCGCCTCGTTAATAACCTCGGCCGTTACGCCCTGCGGTGTGCTAAGTGATACAGAAACATGCGATACCTTTGAAACATTAAGCTTATATGTATTCTGTGCACCAGCGGCAGAAACCACTATTTCGTGAACGAGTGCGCTTCCAGGAACGCTTATGCTGCCTGTACCCGTTACGTTGTAATCCGCCCCAAAGGTTTCGGCATTTACCACAATAGCGTCTGATACTGTTGTAATACTGTACTCCTTTGTCTTCGGATTAAACTCAAGCGGAAGTTTCGTGCCGTCTGCCGTTACTGAAAGACCTGTGAGCGTTGGAACCCTGTTTACATTTATGGTATAGGACTGGATCTGCATGTTTCCGTCCTCTCCGGTAAACTGTGCCTCAAGCTCAAAGCTCCTGCCCTCCATGCCTTGTGTTATAAGGTATGTAAGTGCCGTAGCGGTACTGTTCCAGGAGCGGTTGGTTGTGGACATGTCCTTGCCATTTGTTCCGGTATAAACGGTACGAAGCTTTGTGTTGGTTCTGTCAGGAACATCCCCGATTATTGCATTAATGTAAAGGCTTGACACCTCCCTTGCGGTATCCTCAACGAGATACTCGGCAATGTGGTTATCCCTGTCGTTTGTATAGCCGTATGCATTCTTATCCTCATCAAGAAGCAGGATATCTCCAAACCATTCACCATACGGAAGTGAAACGGTAACAGTTGTATCACCGGTAACATTGACTATTCCCTCAGTACGGTTAAAGCCTCCATCTGAAACAGAGAATTTATACTCGCCTGAAATAACGCTTACGCTACCCGTACCCGTTGTGACATTACCGTATGTGTCGGTAAGCTTAACCTGCGGATTTGCTACGGCATTACCGTTTTGCGTTGCACTTACTGAAACCATAAACCTCTCGCCCCCGAGAATTGCCTCATAATCGGAGATAGCGCTGTTAAGGTTATTAAGAAGGGTCTCAGCCTCAGTGGCATTTGCCTTACGTATGCCCTTTAAGGCAGCCGTATATGCATCAGCTGCAGCCTGGTATTTCTGGATGTTATTATCCATCTCAAGGTAATCCGCCATCCTTACGATAAGGGCTATGGCAGACTCTGAATATACGCCTGTTACATTAAAGCAAATGGCTGTAATGCTGTCAGCCGGTGCATTCAAATCATAGCCTCCATCATCATAGTAGATGCTGAAATTTGCTGAAACGCCTTCAATTTCATAAATAAATCCCTGCTCAAGACCCGTAAATTCAATTTGAGAGTCTGCAAGTGCCTGCTTAATTGTCTGTCCCTCGGTATATGAAATACGCACGGGCTCAACTATTGTGCTGTTGGCATTTACTGCCGTGAGCACAAAGCTTTGATTATTTTCCTCAGCAAATGATGTTACCGAGAACGATAACATAAGGAACATAATCAGACATATCGATTTAATTAACTTCTTCATGTACACTCTCTCCCGCTTTAATATAGGCATTCCCAGAGTTTGTAGCGGATTTTTTCCCGCCAGTTCCAATTCTTCTTACATGTTTTGAGCACGTTTTGAGCATATTCATCAACCGTCTCTTTCTGAGCATGGGTCATCTCATGGTTGCTAAACAGTGCCTCCCTGTTGAGCATTTCTGCTTTAGCCGTTTCCTCAGGCAGCCTTACGGTGCTGTGGCTTAAAAGACAGCTTGCATATCCAAAGCGCATCGTGATTGAATCCCTGATGTCGGCCTCGTCAATAGTCTTAAGCTTCCTCTTAAGGCGAAGCCTGCGCTTACATATGAGAAGTATAAGCAACAGGATAAGCAGTACCGGAATAGCCAGCAGGTACTGTGGATTAAACGAGAATATCTCCATCTCCTGTTCACGTTCCTCAAGCCGTTCAGGCCTTTGTACCTGGGCAAACTTCTGTGGATTTGCGGCATATGTATTATCCTCGCTTGCACCGCTTCCGCCCATCTCTATTTCTTCATCGTCTATATATCCGGGAGTTACCTCGAATGGAACAAAGCCCACTCCGTTTACATAGTACTCGGCCCATGCATGTGCATATTCCTCAGTAAGGGTAATCGTCTCTCCGGACATGTATTTTTTCGCATCCTCTGCCGAGAGGAAATATCCCTCCACATACCTTGCAGGCACTCCCATGTACCTGAGCATCATGACTGCTGCAGTCGCATAGTGTACACTGTAGCCCCGTCCGCTCTTTTCAAGCGTATACTGGAGAAAGTCCCCGTTTCCGCTCATTGTCCTGATTTTTTCATCATAGGACATGTTCTTTTCAAGATATGCGAGAATGATTTCACGTATCTCTAAAATTGATTTTTCCTCATCGCTCTGACCAAGCTGCCTGTCAAGCACCATCCAGGTCTCAAGCGGTATCTGCAGGTCAACCTTTGTTACATATTCGCCATATGCCTGCTCAAGTGTCAGGTACTCGGCTATGTTCTCACGTCCCTGCGCTGAGGAAAGGTTCTTCTGGATTTCATACCATTCAGGAACGCTTCCCTTAAGATACTTAAGTTCCTCCTCAACCGGTAGCCTGCTGTCGCCTATAAGTGATTCGTTAGGCTTCTTTGCACCATATACGGCATATGGGTAATAGCCATGCTCCTTACATGCCGTCAGGTTTCTTACCCTCATTTTTAATGGTTCTGCCTGAGTTGTGTATTTTGAGGCAATTCCTATTTGTCCCTGTCCGTAAAATCCCGATTTATGGAGCCAGTAAAAGAGATCCTGGTATTCGGCCTTCTCATCCGTAGGCACGGCCTTCCACTGTTTACCCGTATAAACCTCGTAAACCGCTCCACGAAGATAGAGCTTTTCAGGCTCCTCCATGGTCAGCTCAATCGCCGGAGTATCGCTCTTATTCCATGCGCGGAGGTTTTTAAGTCTTCCCTCAGGCATCGAATTTGAAGGGCTGTCGTAAAGCCTTTCGTGCAATAGCTCCTCAAGGCTTTCCATTGCATTTGTCTTAAGCTTTCCATCGGCAAGGTATGCCGGAACAAGGCAAAGCGCCAGGCACAAAATAACCGGTATAAGATGTGATGGCAAGCCCCTCAATGAGTTGGCAGCACCCTGTCTGCCCGCGGTCCGCTGCATTAAAAGCAGCACAAGACCTATTATCAGAATGCCGCATTCAAGTCCGCACGGTAAAAATCCAATCATTACCATTAGATAAAGCGGAAGCACGAGCGGCAGTACCGGTAAAAATGCACCACACCAGACACTTCTGCTAATAAAGAGCGCAAGAAGCGCCGTAAGCGGGCAAAGTGCCCACAGTATTTTTCCATTATCAGCCACCTTGAAATCAAGGATAATAAGGCCTGTTTTTTCAGTAAGGAAATGAACTGCGTCATTTGCAAGTGCGCCAAAGCCTGCTATGACATCGCCCTTAAGCAGTATGCATGCACCGGCTGTCAGCACCACGCCGACTGGCAGCACCCATTTCCCGATGGCCGTTGTATAAAGTGAAAGAAGAATCAGTTCGAACGCAAATACGGCTGCAAGGATTCCTGGAAGCGAGAGTGAAACGGATGTAAACACCTTAAAAAGCAGCAGTAGAATTCCTGCCGTAATAAGCGTGGAAACAACCGCATCTCCCCACGGAATATGGAAATCCTGCGTTCTTACGGAATTGCTTAATGCAACCCTTAAGCCACTGCGTTTTTTCCGCATCTTCTAAACCTCCAGTCTTTGTAAAATTTCCTTATAATTCTTCGGTGTAAACGTCGTTGCACCGGATACATCTCCATCGGAGCATATGACGAAATGAAAACGAAAGTCTTCAGCCAGTTTATCATCAGGTCTTACCCCAAAATAAAGAATTCGGCTGTACTGCTCCATGTTCGGAAGCCTGCATTCAGGGCTTCCCGCATTTTTAACAAGTGCGGGTATTGCCTGAAGGAGACCGTTTTCGTCTGCCACATCCTCTATTTCAGGCTCTTCCTCACCCGTCCAGCTGATTGAATAAAGTATGCCGTTATTTGTAAGGCCCATACAAACGGACGAAACAGCCTCTGCAAGAGCGTCCATCTGTGCCGGTGTGCCATTTATCCTCTTATCCCATACTACAAGCAGGGACCTGGTTTCAGGTGTGCCTGCCTCCCTGATAATCAGTTCATCAAGCTTTGCGGAAAGCTTCCAGTGAATCTGCCTCACATCGTCGCCGGCACGGTATTCACGAAGGGCAAATACCTCACTCCTGTCGTCTCCCTTCCTGTCTGCGACACCGTCATCCGAGTACGAAGCGGCCGTTCCCATATCAGCATCCACCGGGAAAAGCTCCGGTAAAACCGTTATCCTGGCTGAAGCCCTTACATCAGCCTTTACTGATATGAGTCCGAAATAATCCATAAGGCTTATTCTTCTTACAGCCACATACAGCCTGCCGCAGTACCTGCTCTGAATGAGAAAGCTGTGGGTAAAGCTTTTTCTTGCCCCTGCTCCGCCCGCAAGTGATATTTTCTCCCTCTCACCTGTCAGGTCATTTGTTATCTCAACCTCCGTAAAGCAGCGTACGACAGGAAGCCAGCCATCATTGTAGATATGGACAATGCATTCAATTGCTGTACCCTTTGCAGTGGTTGTTGCCATCTCTATACCTGCACGAAGATGCTTTCGCACATACAGATTTGCAACCGCCGACACTGCAGGGAGCAATACCATAAGCAACATTCCAAGAAGCGACCAGACTGAACCCGTAAACACCATCAGGGCTATTAACATTAAAAGCAGCAGTAAGAAGCTTACCGCAGCTCCAAGCCTCTCCCGTGTCATCTTGCGCCAAACTCCCTCACGTCAGGCTTCTTTACATTCTCAAGAATATTTGCAATGATCTGCTCCTGCGAATACTCATGAAGCCTTGCCTTTGAATTGAGTATCAGTCTGTGTGCACCTACATCTGTAAACACGTTGCAAACATCCTGCGGGATCACATAATCCCTTCCATCAAGATATGCATTTGCCTTTGCGGCCCTTGCGAGTGCGAGTGCACCTCTCGGGCTAATTCCGAGTGTCACATAGGCATTATTTCTTGTTTCCTCAACAAGCTCAGCAATATAGTCATAAATTCTGTCGGCAACAAATACGTTCATTGCCTCGTTTATGCATTTTTCAAGTGACTCACAATCGGTAACCGTGCGGCATGAGCTAAGCGGATTGTCGTGGTGACGGTCCTTTAAAAGGGCAGCCGTGCTGCTTCTGTCGGGGTATCCCATGCTGAGCTTAATAAGAAAACGGTCAAGCTGTGATGAAGGAAGCATCTGTGTTCCCGCTGAGCCCACCGGGTTCTGTGTTGCAAGAACTATAAACGGGCTTGGAAGCGGTCTTGTGTTTCCGTCAACCGTTACCTGTCTTTCCTCCATCGCCTCAAGAAGAGCCGACTGAGTCTTACTTGATGTACGGTTAATCTCATCTGCAAGCAGGAGGTTTGTCATAATGGAGCCCGGCTGGTACTTCATCGAATTGTCAGCCTTGTCAAATACGGAGAAGCCGATGATATCCGAAGGAAGCGTATCAGACGTAAACTGCACACGCTTTGAATCAAGTCCGAGTGTCTTTGAAAAGGCCTTTGCCAGTGTTGTTTTTCCTACTCCCGGTACATCCTCGAGAAGCACGTGGCCCTTTGCCAGTATTGCAAGCAGCACCTTACGGACAATCTGCTCCTTTCCGAGCACAACGTGATTTATTTCATTCTGAATCTGGTCTGTTAGTTTTTCCATTTTTTCCTCTTTCATTCCTTACCTTGAAAACCTGAATACCCACTCCTGGCCTTTTCTAAGCCTATCAACGGCAATGATTGCAAACATTGACTGTGATGTGGCAAGAAAGTCGCCTTTTTCACCATCGAGAAGGTGTGAATATGTTCCGTCATCCCTTCTGAATCTGTTTAGCTGCATAAGCAGGTTTTTATTATTTTTAATAAATCGCTCGTCCTTTTCTGGATCTATTCCAAGCGCACAAAGTGCGAGAATCACCTGTGCAGTGGTCTCGGAATTTTCTGCCCCGTAGCTTAAATAACCGCAGTTCTCATTTAACATGCCAGAGAGAAACGAGAGTGCATTTTCAATTTCCTTTGCATGCTCATCCCTGTATGGGGCAAGTGCCTGAAGCGCCATTGCGGTAATGTCAACGTCAGAGCTTCCCTTTATAAGCCCGAAGCCCCCGTCATCTTCCTGTGCTGAAAGAATGGCTTCGATAATGCTCGCCCTTGTAAATTTAGCATCAGCGGGAATCTCAAAGGCACCGGCATCCAGTGTTATGAGTGCCCATATCCAGCCGTTTAATCCCTGTTTTCCGAGTGAATCGGCGGCAAAGTTATACGTTCCGTCCTCTATCAGGTTAATATTACTTCCATCGGGCTTTTTTCCAAATTTTGTCGGGTCCCCGCCAAGAGCCATGACCGTGAGGGAAATCCTGTGGTATTCAGTAGACTTATTCTTGTCAAGGCAGCCCCTCTTCGCATAAGCCTCAGTCACTACCTTCTCAAGTCCGCTAAGATACGTACTGTAGCTTTCCCTTGAGCCTGCAAGTGAAAGCGCAATTGCCGTCCAGTCACAGCCCGAGGTTCCCGGCGGAAAGCCGTTCGGATCCTTTAGGAGTGTGCCTGCCTTTCCTCCCATTTTGGAAAGTCCCGCAGCTGACTGCTCTATCTCACCTACCGGACTTTTATTCTCGGAGGCACAGCCTGTACAAAGAAGCATTGCCATGCATAGCAGTAAAGCCAATGCTCTTTTTAAAAAGTTCATTTCATTTCCCCCTGTTTAAATGCTCAGTCATTATCACCTGTCAATGTT
>JAUNDA010000004.1:32423-64857 GCA_030526295.1 Eubacteriales bacterium | reverse complement strand
CGGAGCAGGCTCATTCCTTTACATTTATGCGGGCACGAGGGACGGCTACGTATTTAACGGCTGGACATCTTCTAACGGAGGTTCCTTTGTTGATGCAACGAAGTCACCCACTAACTTCAACATGCCGGCAAATGACGTAACGGTTACGGCAAACTGGATTCCGGAGAGTACTCCGCCTACTCCGCCGACACCACCGACACCGCCAACACCACCTTCAACCGACGAGGAAGATGAAACAGTAACAGTCACATACTCACAGTACTGGATTCTTGGCGAGGACGGAGCATGGAGGGTTCGTAACAGACAGGGACAGATTGTTACAAGCTCATGGCTTTGTGATGACGCTGTTTCATCAAACGGAAGGAATGTCTGGTACCTTCTTGACAGTACGGGAAAAATGGTTACCGCAGGACTCGTTCAGGATGCATCCGGAAACTTCTACAGCCTTGAAACGGAGCATAACGGATATTTCGGTATGATGAGATATAGAAACGGCTACTATAACGTAGGCGGACAGAGCATCTATATCGAGTTCGAACAGTCACACGGCGGATCATTTGGTGCCGTAAAGAATGCCAGCGCAATTGCACGCCTCAGGGATATCTACGGCGTGACAAGTGTTGCCATCGGCAGTGATAACTGCACATACACTGCATCATTCTGAGCATGAACAGAATTCAATTTCATCCTATATGACAAATAATCGGTTTCTAGATGTACCATTTTTTGAAGAAAAGCATTACAAATGAATAAAATGGCAATGCTAGATTAAAATTTATGTAAACTAAAGCATCTATAAAAGAAAAACCCTGATTTGTAATTAAATTTCTAAGTTTGAAATTAATCTCAAATCAGGGTTTCTTTAATTTTTACTGTCACGATGAGCGAAAATGGACATCTCACTTTGGGGTTTTGATGAAATACGCTGGTTCTTTGTTCAAAAAGGACATCTCACTTTTAAACTTTGATGAAATGGGATGTAAATGCTTTAAAAATCATTCATCTCAATCAGAGGTTCTGACCAAATGTGTAATAATAGAAAAATCATTCTTTGACGATGAATACTACATTTGGAATTGCCAGGACATCCTTTACAATCTGGATGCCCTTTGACTCTGTCTCATCGGGGATGTTGATTGTAAGGCCCACATGGTTCGGGAGGCCGCTCTTCGAATGAAGGACATCCGATGAGTGCGATGTAGGGTACATCATGTGAAGCTGCTCAAAGATTTCATTTGTTTTTGTCACGTCATCGATTTCGATATAGAACTGGTAATCCTTTTTCTGGTTTACCTCCATCTTTGTCATAATGGTAAGCGAAATCATTACAATAATGGAAGCAGTGATGGCAGCGGAATAAAAGCCTGCTCCATATGCAAGACCGGTGATGGCTGTCGTCCAGAGACCTGCTGCTGTTGTGAGACCTGTGATTTTGTTTGATCCGCGCAGGATGATGATACCGGCACCGATAAATCCAAGTCCTGTAACGACGTTCGAGGAAATTCTTGTGGGGTCTCCCTGACCGTTTGCAGTCATATATGTGCCGACCATAGCACAAAGAGCGGCACCTACTGAAACAAGCACATGCGTCCTGAGACCTGCGGCCCTGCCGTGGCGTCCCCTTTCATAGCCTATTGCAACTCCCGAAAGAGAAGCGAAAAGCAGTCTGGTGATTACAGTTACTATATCCATGTTGTTCCTCCGAATTGTATTGTGTGATTTTTGCGATAATGGGTGTGCCAGGCATCCCGTAATACTGTCGAAATTACTTATTCGAAACATGCCGCTCTTTTCTTGTTTGTTTTCTGTTTCGACAGAAGATGAAAAATTTATTGTGTTGTGCTATTATACACTAAGTGTCCCCGAAAGACAAAGCCTCGGGAGCACAGGTGCAAAATTACTTACCAAATAGATATAATCCTGTTAATTCGAATCGGATGCAGGAGTTTTAATACAGGGGTTCTGATATGATATATTTTGATGACTTAACACAGCTTGTAATAAAGACAGATGTAAGATTTCTTCTTAAGAAGCCGTTTGCTGTAATTATCGACGGCAGGGCGCTTAGCGGAAAGACCACACTTGCTGATATTTTAAGGAATAATTATCCAGGTGATTTTGTGACAATCATTGAGGGAGAGAGGGCTCTTGTAACTGAACATGGACTCGATCTTCCAGATGAGGACATCATTAAGGTGCTTCTTACAATTACTGATGAGGACCAGAAGGAGAGATTTGAGGCTCTTAAGGCAGATGGCAGGGAGCCTGTGGTTTACGATGAGAGCTACATCGAGGAAAATAACCTCCGTGAGGTGGCTGATGTCGTAATCTGCACAACACCGTCAAAGTAACTGACAAAAATATGAAATCAATTGAATTGGCGCTTTTGTGACCTACCAAAACATAAAGAGGTTTCTTTATAATTTTCCATGAAGGGGTGAGCGGTATTTGACCCCAAATCAATGAAAGAGAGGGAAATTATGAAGAAACTTTTTAATTCAAAAATGGTTGCATGGTTCATGTGCCTGTGTCTTATCATGGGTTCAATGCCTGTAACCGCAATGGCGGAAAGCGGGACAACCAGAAAAATGATGTCGCTTAAGGTTTCCACCATTGAGGTAGCATCGGAATCTGATTACATTGCGCGTGGACCTTATGGAACGATAGAGGCTGAAGAGGCTGTATTCCTGTTTCCGGGCGGTGCTTATGACGGCATCAGAATAGATTATTATAACCCTATGCAGGATACGGAGGGTTATGGTCTTGAGACAGGATATAATTATATTGCTGAATTCAATGCCCAGATGTCCCTGGCTGATACCGTGACAGAAAACTTTATGGCTCAGCTTTTGGTTGGGGTACCTGAGGGATATGACGGAACAAAGGCGAAAATCCTTGAGGGTAATGCGGAAAGCATGAATGGAAACCTTTCAAAAAGCACCAAGACTAATATTGCTTTATTTGATGTCGAGGTAGAGGTTGTAGGAAATACAGGAATTATCTGGATAATTGCCGAATTCAAGTCTACATCGGGTGGCGGAACTCCTGAGGGTGGTTCTGGCGATACAGGAGACGAAGGCGGTTCAGGTGATGAAGGCGGCACGGGTGACCAGGGCGGCTCAGGTGACGAAGGCAATAGACCAGTACCTCCGCAGGGTACAGGCTCTGGAGACAATGGTTCCAACAATAACACGGGTAATGCCGGTTCGCCAGCACAGTCATCACCACAGTCACAGACACCTGCAGCTCCGGTTGCCTTAAAGACAACAAACGTTAACGGAGCACAGCTTACTGGCTGGAATGACATCGCAAACCTTATTCCGACACTTACATCGAATGCTGTAACAAAGCCGGCGGGAAGCAATGACAGTCTTCTTCAGGTGGATCTTAACGGAAACGGCAGCAAGGTTGTACCGGCTGATGTAATTAAACAGGTTGATAATGCCTCCATTACAGGACTTCACCTTTTCCTTACAGGAGCTGAAGCAATCACATTCCTTGCAAACACGGACCTTTCAACGTATGTTCCGACAGATTTCGACCTTGTTGATACTGTTACGGATAATGCAAAGACAATTGATTTCAAGGTAAAGCAGAACATCGGAGTTTCGCTTGTGTTCCATACGATGGTTCCTGTTAGAAACAGGGTTGTATCAATCTACAGGGAGGCTGCTGACGGCACCAGGATTCTTGTTGGAACGGCTATGGCCAACGCTAACGGACAGCTCTGCTTTGGAATTAATGAAACTGCAAAGTATGTACTTACATATTAAAAGGAAAATAATAAAAGAATTGTGCTTATTCGATAACGGCATAAGATAGATTAAGAGCCGCCCGGTCACATATGGCCGGGCGGTTTTAAGGTGCGCCTAGCGGTGCACGACCTCAAAGTCAGGATATATGCATTAGTAAATGTAAGTCAGAGTTTATAAGTAAATGTATGAGTAAATGTATATCTGAATGTATGAATAAATTAATGGGTGATTTTTCTGGAAATGATGGCATGAAAAATTGTGAAAAAATGTCGGCCGCAGGGAGGAGGGGTGGCATCCGTAAAAGTGAAATTTAACACTATAAATATAAATAAGTAAAAACACCGAAAAATTGAGTTAATGCGTTAAAGCATTGATACATTGTACTTTACAAAATGCCAAATATTATGTGAAATAATTAACTTTTATTGTGGAAAAAAACAATAGGCTGCGATATAATCGAGTTATTAAATTGACAGCGTATATTTTGCGCCCAAAATTAAGGAGAAATTCAAATGGCAAAGGAGATTATCGACAAGATCAAAAATGCCGAGGCTTTGAGCTTGGAAACTGTCGAAAGGGCAGAATCCGAGGCTGCAAAAAAGGTAGCCGAAGCCAAGGATAAGGCTGTCGCAATGTTCAACGACGAGGTCGGCAAGGCACGTTCACTTGCGGCCAAGGACAAGGAAATTGCGACAAAAAGGGCAGAAGACCTTATTGCCGATGCGGTGACTAAGGCAAACGCCGAAAAGGAAGAGCTTAAGAATAAGCTTTCGGCAAAAATGGATGATGCCGTAAAGGAAATCGTCAACAGTCTTACAAAGTAAATAATAAAGAAAAAATGGAAGGAGGAGAAGCGTATGTCGAAAGTGCCTATGAAGCGTATCTTCATAGCAGGCCTTAAACGGGAACGAAAGCTCGTGCTTGAAGCGCTTCAGAGGGCAGGAGTCGTCCAGATTGCCACAGAAAACATCAAAGATGACGACCTCTGCACTTTAAACTGCATAAGCGACAAGGTAACATTCGACAGGGATTCAAATCTCGCTGAACAGGCTCTTGAAATCCTCTCAAAGTATGCTCCCGACGAAAGCGCGGGACTTCTTGCATCCCTCGAGGGCGCTAAGGAAATCGATCTCGGGGAGTATGAAGAGAGAATAAAGAACGTGGAAGAGCCGATGAAGGCAGCGGAAACAATCCTGTCGCTGTCCAAGGAAATTGCCGAAAACAAGGCGGCAATTCCAAGACTCGAAAATCGTCTCAGTGCACTGACACCATGGATGAATCTCGATATCCCGCTTAACTTTACGGGAACAGAGAAGACCCAGGTATTCATCGGATCACTTAAGAACGAAGTTGACCCTGATGAAATCTACAAGGTGCTCGGTGAGGACCTCGAAGAGGTGAGGGACGAGAACAAGGTTGTAATTGATGTAACAGTTATTTCAAAGTCAAAGGAAATGACCTGCATCATGGTAACCTGTCTTAAGAGTGATGCCTATCTCGTTGAAAATGCATTAAAGAAGGTTGATTTTGCAAGGGCTGGTCTCGCAGGTGAGATTCCGGCAGTTGAGGCAGAAAAGACCAAAGCCGAGATAAAGGCATGTGAGCAGACAATTGAGGACTGCATCGCAAAGATCAAGGCGTATGCACCAAACAGAAATGACATCAAGTTCGCAGCTGATTATTATCAGATGAGGTCGGCAAAGTATGATGTCCTGAGTCGCCTGCCACAGTCTGAAAACGCATTTTTCATCGATGGCTATGTACCGACCAAATACGCTGAGGAGCTTAAGGAGAAGCTCACACGCAGATATAAGGTCGAGGTTGAACTTACAGATCCGGGTGAGGATGAGGATGTTCCGGTAATGCTGCAGAACAATCCGTTCTCAGATCCGATGGAGTCGGTAGTTGAAAGCTATTCACTGCCGGGAAAGGGTGAAATCGATCCTTCGTTTATCATTTCACTTTTCTACTACATCTTCTTCGGACTCATGCTCTCGGATGCAGGCTACGGACTGCTTATCGTACTTGGTACGGGCTTTGCACTCCTCAAGGTTAAAAACATGAAGCCAGGAATGAAGAAGTTCTTAAAGCTCTTCTTCTTCAGTGGAATTTCAACAACCTTCTGGGGATTCATGTTCGGATCGTTCTTCGGAGATGCTGTTAATGTAATAGCAACCGCATTCTTCAACCGTCCGGACATTGCACTCAGACCGATATGGTTTGAGCCTGTATCGGAGCCTATGCGAATGCTCGTATTCGCATTTGCACTCGGTATCGTACATCTTTTCACAGGTCTTTTCATAAAGGGCTATATGTGCCTTCGTGATAAGGACATTAAGGGATTTATCTACGATGTTTTGTTCTGGGCAATGTTTGTAGGCGGCGGAATCGTATTCCTTCTCACAATGGAAATGATTACCGACATGCTGGGACTCAGCTTCAGATTCGGACCGACAGTTGCAAAGGCAGCGGCAATTGCAGCAGGCGTGGGAGCGGTTGGTATCGTTCTTACAGGCGGAAGAGAGTCAAAGAACATCGTAAAGAGACTCTTAAAGGGAGCATACAGTGCCTACGGCGTAACAAGCTGGCTCTCAGATGTGCTTTCATATTCAAGACTTCTTGCACTCGGACTTGCAACCGGTGTTATCGCACAGGTATTCAACAAGATGGGTTCGATGCTTGGAGCAACATGGTACGGTATATTGATATTCATCGTGGTATTCCTTATCGGACACGTACTTAATCTCGGAATCAATATACTCGGTGCATATGTTCATACAAACAGACTTCAGTTCGTAGAGTTCTTCGGAAAGTTCTACGAGGGAGGCGGAAAAGAATATCAGCCGTTTACGGAAAAAACTAAATATTATAACGTAACAGAAGCAAAAATTAAGGAGGAAAAATAAATCATGGCTAATTCAGGAATTTTCTGGGCATTACTCGGCGCTGCTCTTTCAGCAGGTCTTGCAGGTGCAGGTTCAGCAATCGGTGTAGGTATTGCAGGTCGTTCAGCAGCAGGTGTCTGCACACAGGAGCCTAACATGTTCTCAAAGGTTCTTATTCTGCAGCTTCTTCCTGGTACACAGGGTATCTATGGACTGCTTATCGCTTTCATCGCACTTTCACAGATGGGACTTCTTGGCGGCGGTGCTAACATGGATATGTCACTTACAACAGGCCTTATGTACTTCGCAGCATGTGTTCCGATGGCAATCGGCGGACTTGTTTCAGGTATCGCACAGGGTAAGTGTTCTGTAGCAGCTATCGGTCTCGTTGCAAAGCGTCCCGAGCAGTTTGGTAAGTCAATGATTTTCCCTGCAATGGTTGAGACATATGCTATTCTTGCACTTCTTGTTTCTATCCTTGCAATCTTTGGTATCGGCTGATAATAGAGGTTAATAATGAGAGGACTGGAAAAAATAATCGGTTCAATCACTGAAGAGTCTGAGATCAGGGCGGCAAAGATAGCGAGCGATTGTGAGAATGAGGTAAAGACAATCCTCGCAGATGCTACTGCAAAGACTAAGGAAGAGGTTGAGCGAATCACAAAGAAAGCAAAGGCGGAGATAAAGTCAATCGGCGAGAGAGCAGGTGATTCCGCAGAGCTTAAGAAAAAACAGATTCTTCTGTCCGGTAAGCAGGAACTCATTACAGAAACCATTGAAAGAGCAAGAACCTTCCTTAAGGAGATGGAGGGAAGCGCATACGAGGAGCTGCTTGTAAGCATTTTCAAGAAGCATGTTCCAACAAAGGATGCTACGCTTGTACTTTCAAAGAAGGCAGCAGACGTTCTTTCGGCTTCCGATATTGAGGAGTTCAAAAAGCTTGCAGCAGGTAACAATGCAGTGCTCACGGTTTCTGAGGAAACAAAGGACGGAGACGGCTTTGTTATCGATTTTGGCGGCATAGAGGATAACTGTTCAATCGATGCTCTTATCGATACTGATATCGAGAGAATCGAAGATATGGTAAATGGTAAATTATTCGCGTAACACATAAAGGAGACACAATGACTGGTGCCTATTTAGACAAAAATTATGTATATGCTGTTGCGCGCATAAGAGGTGCTGAGTTAAAGCTTCTTAACAGTCAGGCTCTTAATGAGCTTGCCGGTGCACAGATGCCCGGAGACGTACTGGATATCTTAAAGGAAAAGGGCTGGGGCCGCGAGGAGGATATGACCGCCGAGGAGCTCCTTAAGTCAGAAAGGGAAAAGCTCTGGGAGCTTATCGACGAGCTTGTACCCGATTTAAGTGTATTCGACGTTTTTAAGAAGCCAAATGATTATCACAACCTGAAGGCTGCAATTAAGGAATCGATGATGGATTTCGATTATCCGGGAATCTACATCGATGAGGCAACCATCGATCCTGAGGTTATTAAGAATGCGATAAAGGAAAGAAACTACGGCGAGCTTCCGACAGAAATGGTGGAGCCGGCGAGATTAATCCATGACACATTCCTTAGAACCGGAGACGGACAGCTTTGTGATGTCATGACAGACAGGATATGCCTCGAAGAGCTGATCAGGTCGGGTGAGAATTCGGGTGATGATTTCCTTAAGGAATATTCGATTCTTACAGCGGCAGCAGCAAATATAAAGGTGGCTTTAAGATGCGCACGTACGGGAAAGGACAGGGAGTTCCTTGAGGCAGCGGTTGCAGAGTGCCCGACACTCGACAGAAACGCGCTTATCAATGCGGCTCTCCAGGGTGAGGACCAGCTGGCTTCCTACCTTACAACAACCGACTACGTGGATGCGGTACCTGAGCTTAAGAAGGATGCAACTGCATTCGAGAACTACTGTGACAATCTCATCATCAGACGTATGAGAAACCAGCTCACAGAGTCATTTGGCCTCGGACCGATAGCAGCATATATTCTCGCAAAGGAAAGCGAGATCAAATCAGTGAGAATTATCTTCTCAGGCAAGGAAAACGGTTTTTCCGAAGAAATGATCATGGAAAGGATGCGTGAGACTTATGTATAAGATAGCGGTTATGGGCGACCGTGATTCGATTTACGGTTTCGCGGCAATCGGCTTTGAGCCGTTCCCAATGGCAACCCATGAGGAAGCAGCAGCAAAGCTCAAGGAGCTGGTGGAGGACAACTACGCAGTTATCTACATCACAGAGGCTTTGGCTGAGGGTCTTGAAAAAGAGATACTTCATTACTCTGAAAGGGAGCTTCCCGCAATAATTCTTATTCCGGGAGTTTCAGGAAATACAGGTAAGGGTATCATGGCCGTTAAGCGAAGCGTTGAGCAGGCAGTAGGTTCAGACATTATTTTCGGAAACGATTAAAGGAGTAAAAATGAGCAAAGGTGTTATTAAAAAGGTAGCCGGACCTCTGGTTATCGCCAAGGGAATGCGTGATGCCAACATGTACGATGTATGTCGTGTATCAGACCAGCACCTGATTGGCGAGATTATCGAGATGCACGGTGACGAGGCATCCGTACAGGTATATGAGGAAACATCGGGACTCGGACCGGGAGCTCCTGTTGAGTCAACAGGTGTTCCGATGTCTGTAGAACTCGGACCGGGACTTATTTCATCTATTTATGATGGTATTCAGAGACCGCTTGAGAAGATTAAGGAAGCAACAAATTCAAATCTTCTTCAGAGAGGTGTAGAGGTTCCTTCACTTGACAGGGAAAAGAAATGGCACTTTGTTCCGGTTAAGAATGCCGGCGACAAGGTAATGGGTGGAGACATCATCGGTACAGTACAGGAGACCGAGGTAGTTCTTCATAAGATTATGGTTCCTAACGGTGTTGAGGGAACACTTAAGACAATTGCAGAGGGTGATTACACAGTAACAGAGGATATCGCCGTTGTTGAAACAGCAAAGGGCGACAAGGCTGTTCAGCTTATGCAGAGATGGCCTGTTCGTACAGGACGTCCATATAAGAAAAAGCTTTCACCTAACATGCCGCTTGTTACAGGACAGAGAGTTATCGATACTCTTTTCCCAATTGCAAAGGGCGGCGTAGCAGCTGTACCGGGACCGTTCGGTTCAGGAAAGACAGTTGTACAGCACCAGCTTGCTAAGTGGGCTGATGCACAGATCGTAGTTTATATCGGATGCGGAGAGCGCGGAAACGAGATGACAGACGTTCTTAACGAGTTCCCTGAGCTTAAGGATCCGCGTACAGGAAAGTCTCTTATGGAGAGAACTGTTCTTATCGCAAATACATCCGATATGCCCGTTGCAGCACGAGAGGCTTCAATTTACACAGGTATCACAATCGCAGAGTACTTCAGAGACATGGGTTACTCAGTAGCCCTCATGGCTGACTCAACATCAAGATGGGCAGAGGCCCTTCGTGAGATGTCAGGACGTCTTGAGGAAATGCCTGGTGAGGAGGGTTATCCGGCATACCTTGGATCAAGACTTGCACAGTTCTACGAGAGAGCTGGACGTGTTATCTCAATGGGTTCAGAGGACAGAGAGGGTGCCCTTTCAGTTATCGGTGCCGTATCACCTGCAGGTGGAGATATTTCAGAGCCGGTTTGTCAGGCTACACTCCGTATCGTAAAGGTATTCTGGGCACTTGATGCAGCACTTGCCTATAAGCGTCACTTCCCGGCTATTAACTGGCTTACATCATACTCACTGTATCTTGACAATGTAGAGCCGTTCTTCAACGAGAATACAGAGGGTGGAAACTGGGAAGAGCTTCGTGCAAGACTCATGCTCCTTCTTCAGGAAGAGGCAGAGCTTGATGAAATCGTTAAGATGGTAGGTATGGATGCTCTTTCAGCACCAGACAGAATCAAGCTTGAGGCTGCTCGTTCAATCCGTGAGGACTACCTCCACCAGAACGCATTCGATGATGTTGATACATACACATCACTCGACAAGCAGCACCTTATGATGCAGCTTATCCTCGACTACTTCGATGAGGCTACAGAGTCACTTAAGAAGGGTGCAAAGGTTGATGATCTCGTATCACTTCCATGCCGTGAGGCAATCGGACGTTTCAAGTATGTTGCTGAGGATAAGACCGCAGCAGAGTACGAGACAATCATTAAGAACCTTAAGGCTGAATGCCAGGATGCTGTAGCAAGAAAGGAGGAATTCTAAATGCCAAGAGAGTATAGAACAATCCAGGAAGTTGCGGGACCTCTGATGCTCGTTAAGGGTGTTGAGAATGTTGCCTACAATGAGATGGGTGAAATCGAGCTTGCTGACGGCACAAAGCGCCGTTGTAAGGTTCTCGAGATAGATGAAGGCAATGCGCTTGTACAGCTTTTCGAGTCTTCAACAGGTATCAACCTTGAGTCTTCAAAGGTAAGATTCCTCGGAAAGGCAATGGAGCTTGGTGTTTCAGGCGACATGCTCGGAAGAATGTTCGACGGTATCGGACGTCCTATCGACGGCGGTCCTGAAATCATCCCTGAGAAGCGTATGGACATCAACGGTCTTCCGATTAACCCGGCAGCAAGAGCATACCCGGAGGAGTTCATTCAGACAGGTGTTTCAGCCATTGACGGTCTTAACACACTTGTAAGAGGACAGAAGCTTCCGATTTTCTCATGTTCGGGTCTTCCACATGCAAACCTTGCAGCACAGATTGCACGTCAGGCAAAGGTTAGAGGCTCACAGGAGCCGTTCGCCGTTGTATTCGCAGCAATGGGTATCACATTCGAGGAAGCTAACTTCTTCATGAACTCATTCAAGGAGACAGGTGCTATTGACAGAGCAGTAATGTTCCTTAACCTTGCAAACGACCCTGCAGTAGAGCGTACATCAACACCTCGTATGGCTCTTACAGCTGCTGAGTATCTTGCATTCGAGAAGGATATGCACGTTCTTGTTATCCTTACAGATATCACCAACTACGCTGACTCACTTCGTGAGATTTCAGCTTCACGTAAAGAGGTTCCGGGACGTCGTGGATATCCGGGATACATGTACACTGACCTTGCTTCTCTTTATGAGCGCGCAGGACGTCAGCTTGGACACAAGGGTTCAATCACAATGGTACCGATCCTTACAATGCCCGAGGATGACAAGACTCATCCTATCCCGGACCTTACAGGATATATCACAGAGGGCCAGATCATCCTTTCACGTGACCTCTACCGTAAGAACCTTCAGCCGCCGATTGACGTACTTCCGTCACTTTCAAGACTTAAGGATAAGGGTGTAGGTGAAGGAAAGACAAGAGCAGACCATGCAAATACAATGAACCAGCTCTTCGCTGCTTACTCACGTGGTAAGGAAGCTAAGGAGCTTATGGTCGTTCTCGGAGAGGCAGCTCTTACTGAGATGGATAAGCTTTATGCAAAGTTTGCTGATGAGTTCGAGAAGCAGTATGTTTCACAGGGCTACAACACAAACCGTGACATCGAGGATACACTCGATCTTGGATGGAAGCTTATGGGAATCCTTCCGAAGTCAGAGCTTAAGCGTATCAAGGATACCTTCATCGAGAAGTATTACAAGCCTTATACAGAATGATGTATTGATTAAAGTATCATAGGTTGTTTACCGCTTCATGCTTAGTGTGGCGGTAAATGACCGGATGAAAGCATTTACAAGGAGAAAAAATGGCAAGAGCACAGGTAAACCCGACACGTATGGAGCTTAACCGTATGAAGAGTAAGCTCAAAACTGCGCGCCGTGGCCATAAACTGTTAAAGGATAAGAGAGACGAGCTTATGAGACAGTTCCTCATCCTGGTTCGTGAGAACAAGGAGCTTCGTGAGAAGGTCGAGACAGGAATCAAGAACTGCAACAGAAGCTTCGTTCTTGCTAGGGCAGGTATGAGTGCCGAGCAGCTTAATGTTGCGCTCATGTGTCCAAAGCAGGAGGTTTATCTTGAGGCAGAGACAAAGAATATCATGTCTGTTGATGTGCCGAGATTCAAATACAAGACACGTACATCAGACACAAATGATATCTATGCATATGGTTTTGCCTTCACAAGCGCCGACCTTGACAGGGCTGTCAAGGAGACGGCTGACCTTCTTCCTTCAATGCTCAGACTCGCTGAGTGCGAGAAGAGCTGTCAGCTCATGGCAAAGGAAATCGAAAAGACAAGAAGAAGGGTTAACGCCCTTGAGCATGTCATGATTCCAAGATATGAGGAGACAATCAAGTACATCACAATGAAGCTCGACGAAAATGAGAGATCTTCACAGATAAGACTTATGAAGGTTAAGGACATGATGCTTAAGCAGGCTCATGGCTATGAGGACTACGATAAGGCAGCCATATCACTTGGAAAAGACGAACAGTAATTTTAAGGCGCTGTACCGCAAGGTATGGCGTCTTTTTTAGTGGGATGCCGGCCATAAGGCCGGCTTTTGTGCTACTATAGGTGCTTTTATGCCACGTGAGTGCTGATAAGCATAAAAGGTTTTGACTGTCTTTACTATTGCTGATAAACTGAAAATAACATTGGGTTAGTATGCCCAGTTTGCCAAAAGTATTGCAATTGGCGGAGTGGATCTTTTTAATTAATAGGAGAAGAAAATGTCAGCTGTAACACAGTATAAATGTCCGTCGTGCGGCGCACCTGTCGAGTTTGACAGCGGTACGCAGAACCTTAAGTGTCCGTACTGCCAGAGCGAAATAAGCATTGAAGCGCTTGAGGACGCTGCGGCACTTGAGGAAAAGATTAATAGCACTGACAAAATGGATGCCTGGGACACAAATGGGGGCACTGAATGGAATCCTGAGGAGGACGGTGTATGCACCTATAGCTGCCATTCCTGCGGTGGTCAGGTAATGGGTGATAAAAACATGGGAGCGTCCATGTGTCCTTACTGTGGAAACAATATCGTGGTAAGCGAAAAGTTTGCCTCGACACTCCGTCCTGATTTTGTGATTCCGTTTAAGCTTGATAAAAAGGCTGCAAAGGAGGCACTCACAAACCACTTTAAGGGAAAGAGACTTCTTCCAAGGCTCTTTAAGGACCAGAACCGTATCGATGAGATTAAGGGTATCTACGTTCCATTCTGGATTTATGATGCTGACGTCGAGGGAAGTGCACGCTTTAATGGCACGACAATCCACAGCTGGACATCAGGTAACTATCGATATACCGAGACAAAGCACTACGACATCCTGAGGGAGGGAAGCGTTTCCTTTGAGAACATCCCTGTTGATGCGTCAGAAAAGATGGCGGATGACCTCATGGATTCGCTCGAGCCATTTGACATGAGTGAGGCTGTTGATTTTAAGACTGCATACCTTGCAGGATATTTTGCAGATAAATATGATGTTTCAAAGGAAGCAACACTTCCGCGAATTAATCAAAGGGTAAAAACATCTACAGAGACAGCCTTTAAGGGAACAGTTACATTCCCGTATGCCACACTTACAAATGCAGGCTCCTATATCGAGCTTACAAAGGGAAGTGCGCGTTATGCACTTTTGCCGGTATGGCTATTAAATACAACCTGGAACGGTCAGAAGTTTACCTTTGCAATGAACGGACAGACCGGTAAATTCGTTGGAAACCTTCCTGCTGACAAGGGGCTTTGTGTAACCTTCTGGCTGACGAGATTTCTTATCTGTGTCCCGGCGGCAGCACTTATCGCCTATTTCATATGGCATGTGATTTTCTAAGGAGGTATGCAGATGAGAAATTTTAATGCTTTTAAAAATGCAGACTCCGTAAAAAAGACAGGAATGGCTAAAAGGCTGATTACACTTTTTGCTACACTTATCTTTTCATTATGCCTTGTTGTGGTACCTGCTTTTGCAACGCAGTATGTGTCGACTGATGTATATGTTGCGGATGCGACTCTTTATTACCAGCTTCAGACGGCAAGGCGCATCACAAACAGATACGGCATAAATGCCTTTCTTCTTTACAGCGAGGAGGAAAAGGTTCCGGGTGCAATGATTACGGAGTTCGTGGAGGCAAACGAACTTAGGGACAGATATCTCATAACAGCCTTTTCGGGTGATTCCTACTGGGTAGACTGGTCTTACGACCTTGAGGGTCTTTTTACTGAGGAAAACGTAGAGGACCTCGTTTATGAGACAATCGAATTCGATGATAATGACAATGTCGTTTACAATGTGCCGGCAATGGCTGAGAGGTACTATTCATACCTTGATTCATACCTTTATAGTAGCGATGTATTCCCGTACTACGATAAGATTTTTGGCGAGGAGGCAAATCCCTCCAACTACCGCTATGTTGCAGATCAGGCGGGAGTTCTTACGGATACCGAAGAGAAGGATCTTAACGACTACATAACAGATGTAAGGGAAAAAATCGGCCATGACATTGTAATTGTTACTGCAAATGGCATCGATCCATCAGACAGGATGGCCTTTGCCGATGACTATTTTGATTATAATGGCTATGGTTATGGCGAAAATAAAAATGGTGCATTACTGCTTGTAAATATCGGGGACGACGGTGTTTACTCAAAGGGAAACAGCTGGATTTCGACAAGCGGAAGTACCATGTCACTTATCAGTGACAGTACCGTACAGAAAATCGGTGAAAAGATAACACCGATGCTTCTTGACGGAAAGTACCATGAGGCCTTCTCGACATATATAAATTTCGTTGGCAACAAGCCTAAGCAGGACCGCTCGTCAGAGCTTCTTAAGATTATACTTACCTGCGTGGGACTTAGCCTGATTGCGGCATTTATCTGGCTGTTTATTGAGCTAAATAAGCTTAAGTCGGTTGCCGATGCAAGAGAGGCAGACCTCTATCTTAAGGAGGGAACGCTCGACATCAGAAGGTCGTATGACCACTATGTATACTCGACAGTCACAAAGACCGAGATTAAGAGCGAGAGCAGTGGCGGTGGCCATACCTCAAGCTCAGGCTCATCACACGGTGGTGGAGGCTTCTAAGAAAACAGGTATCAGTTGATTTTCTTTTTGAAATTGAAATCACACTCGCTGAAAATCAGTTGACCGTGATAATATAATACTTCATCAAAAACAAAAGACCGGCCCAGGTTCACCAAAAAGTGAAGGGCCGGTTTTATGTTGTAATCATTGTGCTGGTTATTTATTACCATTGCCGCTGCTTCTGTATTCGCCAGGGGACATACCGAGACAGTTTCTAAAGGAATGATAGAAGGCGGATTCATCCGAATAACCAGTGAGGGCACTGATTTCATCTATCGACTTATCAGTATTACTTAAAAGGTACTTGGCCATATCGCTTCTGGTCTGGGTCATCTTCTCACGGTAGCTAAGCCCATAAAGCTCATATAGCTTTCTGGAAAGTTGTCTTTCAGAGCAGTGGAGTGAAAGGGCAAGGTCTTTTTGTGAGGATCTGTTTGTTATGGCCTTTTCGAAGAAATCATCTATTATGACGCGTTCGTTAATTGACACATTTTTGCTTTTGCCGGGGGTGATTATTTTGCCTTGTAATGGCTTTTTACCATGCAATGACGAAGGATCTTTTTTAAGCCCAAATAGCCTTAGAGACTTGATAAGTATTCCCGAAATATTAGCGGTTATGAGTTCCTCGCAAAAAGCATTCTCGGGATTAATGGCTTCATTTATTGTAAGCCTGCAAAGACTAAGGATATCCTCTGGTACGTCAACAATGCAGTTGGTCGTGATACCTGCATTTTGATTAATGATGAAAATATCACTATAGTCCTTATCAAACAAAAAGCCTATTGGAAATCTAAGGAAATCCTCACTAAAGCCTGTGGGGATGTGATAGCTCATAGGGGCAATTAAAACAGCCTGACCGGCATTAAGTGTTAACTGCCTGCCGTCAATATCCACTGAACACGTGCCTGAAAGAACTATGTGCAGCTCGTAACAGGCGTTGTTATGACGGGCGCTGTTCCAGACATGCAGGTCGCCGCCAAGCAGTTCATTGCATTCGATATAGGGTATGTATTTACTTAAGGGCTGTTCCCAGTTATTTGTGTTCTTTTTCATGTTTAAACAGAGAACCACTCAATGATTCATTTCTTATAGTTTAATACTGTTATAATTACCATTCGTGGATTATTAATCCATTCTAGCTTTTTAAACAGAAGAAATCAAAAGGTTTTTTCTAAATTGCATATATTTGCCAAATCGCGCGGCAGGAATCACAAATCCTCGTTTACCTATTGACTTGGTAGGAGATTGGTTGTATAGTGGCAACATCAAATTTCAAAAGACTTTCACGAATTGAGGAGGTTAATAATAATGAGTACAATTACAAGGGCAGATGCACTGGCACTTTTAAAGAAATACAATAAGGACCCGTTCCATATCCAGCATTCATATACAGTTGAGGCTGTTATGAAGTGGTACGCAAAGGAGCTTGGCTACGCAGATGACGCTGAGTACTGGGGAATCGTTGGCCTCTTACATGACATTGATTTTGAACTCTATCCTGAGGAGCACTGCCTTAAGGCTCCGGAGCTTTTAAGGGATGGCGGAGTTTCAGAGGACATAATTCATGCGGTTGTATCACATGGCTATGGAATTACCATCGGCTGTGGTGTAACACTTGATGTTAAGCCTGAGCATGAGATGGAGAAGGTTCTTTTTGCGGCAGACGAGCTTACAGGACTTATCTGGGCAGCCGCTCTTATGAGACCATCAAAGAGCACAAAGGACATGGAGCTTAAGTCGCTTAAAAAGAAGTTTAAGAGTAAGGGCTTTGCCGCAGGATGCTCACGTGAGGTAATTGAGCAGGGTGCTGAGCAGCTTGGATGGGAGCTTGATAAGCTACTTGAGCTTACACTTAAGGCGATGGCAGAGACTGAGGATGAAATCAATGCCGAAATGGAAAACGAACAGGAGTAAAAATGCTTAATCAGTTTTCGAGAACAGAACTATTACTGGGTAAGCCCGCCATGGAGCGCCTTGCAGGGTGTCATGTGGCAGTATTTGGTGTAGGCGGAGTTGGAGGCTATGTATGTGAGGCACTGGCACGTAGCGGAGTAGGAGCCTTTGACCTTATTGATGATGACAAGGTATGCCTTACAAATATAAACAGACAGATTATTGCGACAAGAAAAACCATAGGTCAGTATAAGACAGAGGTTATGAAGGAGCGCATATTGGATATTAATCCTGATGCCAAGGTAACAACTCACAGATGCTTCTTCCTTCCTGAGAATGCCTCTGAATTTCCGTTTGAAAGCTATGACTATGTTGTTGATGCCGTTGATACGGTTACCGCAAAGGTTGAGCTTGTTATGCAGTGTAAGAAAATGAATGTTCCGATCATCTGTTCAATGGGAGCTGGTAACAAGCTTGATCCAACAGCCTTCAGGGTGGCAGACATCTATAAGACAAAGGTTGACCCGCTTGCGAGGGTAATGCGCCACGAGATGAAAAAGAGGGGTGTTAAAAAGCTCAAGGTCGTTTACTCAGAAGAGCTTCCTATCACCCCGATTGAGGATATGTCGGTAAGCTGCCGAAGCAACTGTGTATGTCCTCCGGGAACAGAGCACCGCTGCACTGAAAAAAGAGCCATTCCAGGCTCTACGGCATTTGTACCATCGGTGGCAGGTCTTATCATCGCCGGTGAGGTAATTAAGGATTTGATTAAAGGGGAAAAGATTCAGGCATGAGGGAACTGACATATTCCAATCTAAAGGAGCTTGACCCTGCTTCATATATTCTCATTGATACAAGGAATTCAGATATCTTTTCATATGGCTCAATTCCGGGAGCGATAAATATCCCGGAGGACGAACTTTATAGGGATATGGAAGGCTTTGCATCAAGACTCGATAAAAGCAAAACCCTTATTCTTTACTGTCAGAAGGGAGTAAGGTCAGTTGATCTTGCAGAGGCCCTTGAGGAGAAGGGACTTGAATGCGTGAGCCTCACGGGCGGTTACCTTGCATATCTTCGCGAACTCATTTCATCGGACAGAGAAAATGAAGAGGCCCTTAAGAAGGCAGAGGAAAGCATCCGAATAAGATATCATAAGCAGCTGTTTTCACCTTTTGCAAAGGCCTGCAAAATATATAAGCTCATCGAGGAGGGAGATCACATTGCCGTTTGTATTTCGGGTGGCAAGGACTCGATGCTTATGGCAAAGCTTTTCCAGGAGATCAAACGCCACCGTCAGGTAGATTTTGATTTGACCTTCCTTGTTATGGACCCTGGCTATAATGCCGACAACAGGAGGCTTATTGAGCACAATGCAGAAAAGCTCGGAATTCCCGTTACCATATTTGAAAGCACAATCTTCGATGCTGTTGATACAATTGATAAAAACCCGTGTTACCTCTGTGCAAGAATGCGAAGGGGATATCTTTACAGTAAGGCAAAGGAGCTTGGCTGCAATAAGATTGCACTCGGACATCACTATGATGACGTAATTGAGACCATTCTTATGGGAATGCTTCACGGAGGACAGGTTCAGACAATGATGCCCAAGCTCCACAGCACGAATTTTGAGGGAATGGAGCTGATTCGCCCGATGTATCTGATACGTGAAGAAGATATCTGCAAATGGAGGGATTATAACGAGCTTCATTTCCTGCAGTGTGCATGTCATTTCACGGAAACATGTTCAACCTGCCATGAGGACGGAACGACATCCTCGAAGAGGCTTGAAACAAAAAAGCTTATTGCAATGCTTAAAAAGGATAATCCGCAGGTTGAGGCAAACATCTTTAAGAGTGTGGAAAATGTAAACCTAAGTACCGTAATTGCATATAAGAAGGACGGGGTTAAACATCATTTCCTTGACGAGTATTGAAAAGCTTATGTATTCGAAATGCATTAGCTCTTAAATAATTGATAGTAAACAATAAAGGCATCGCTTCGAATATGAAGCGGTGCCTTTTAGCTTGAATAATAATGATTCGTCAGAGGACCGTTCGCGCTTAAGAAGCTTGGCCTAGCGAGGTCTCTCTGACGAATCTATTAGAATTCTTTTTTAATAAACTATTGTTAGGAATTCAAAGCCTTATGACATTTAATGTACCTTATCTGCATATCTCCTCAATGCAAAGAGCGTATATAACTGCGGCCTTCTTGATGAAATCAAACTCAAGCCTTTCATTCGGACCGTGGTTTCTTGCATCGTAGCCCGGGAATCTCGGACCGAAGGCAACTCCGTTTTCAACGTGATGAGTATAGGTGATACCGCCCATTGAGAGTGTTTCGCATTTCTCGCCTGTTACCTCCTCATAGTGTTTTTTGAGAACACCTATGTTTTTATTTTCAGGAGAAACAAAATGCGATTTTACAGACTCGTCTGTATGGAATGTGAGTCCGATGCTGTTACCAAGGTCTGTAAGCTCTGCCTTAAGGTCCCTGTCATCGAGTGCCCTTGAGGTTCTGAGGTCAACTGATACCACAAGATGCTTTCCGTCATATCTTATGATGTTAAGTGAGCTTGTTGTCTTTCCTGTTATTTCATCCTCGGATTTAAGACCTGCATGCTCGGCGTAATAGTCGCCAAACGGGAACAGGTCATATATTCCCTTAATCTTATTTAATCCGTCACACGGATAAAGGTCAAGCTCGAGTATGAGCTTAATAAGAGCCGTGATTGAATTGATTCCAAGTTCGGGCTTTGCTCCGTGGCAGCTCTTTCCAAAGCAGTCGATACGGAGTGAATCCTCATCACCGCTTATTTTGAAGTTTGCGCCTGTTTCCTTACTGATAATGTCAGCAGGTGCCTTGGCATCGTGTACTGAAACGCCCTTTAGAATAGCAAAGGCTGCAGGTGGAATCTGGTTTGTGGCTCCGCCGCCCTGAAGTGTTACAAGCGAACGGCCAAGCGGCTCATCATTAATGTCAGCCTCAAAGAAGCATTCAGTTCTTCCCTTTTCAGCATTAATAATCGGGAACCATGCGTCGGGAGAAAATGTAAACTGTGCCGCTTTGTTTTTGTTGTAATAATATGGCAGGTCCACCATATGTGATTCCTCGGCTGTTCCGATGAGAAGACGAGCCCTCTTTGAAATGCAGCCAAGCTCCTTTACAGCCTTAAGTGCATAGAGTGCCGCAATAAAGCCACCCTTGTCATCGGCAACGCCTCTTCCGTAGATGGTGCCGTCCTTATCAACCGGCTCAAACGGCTTTGTTTCCGTCCAGCCCTCGCCACCAGGTACTACATCCACATGAACGAGAATATCGAGAACCTCTTCACCGTTAGGATTAATGTCGGCTGAAACAACTGCATTGTCATAGGAGTTGGTCACAAAGCCATAATCCTCACATAGCTTTTTTGCTGCCATTAAAGCCTCATAGGGACCGTTTCCAAAGGGCTTTCCCTCCTCGCTGGGACCCCTCTGAGAGTTCATCCTTAAAAAATCAAAAAGCTCATCATGCATTTTTTCAGCATGGTCATCAATATACTTCTCAATGTCTGCCTTTGTCATGTTTTTTCCTCCGAAGCACAGGGCTTCAAACAATCACATTTTGTGTGATGCTTTTTCTTTATAGACAAAAACCCCACTTGGTAAGTGGGGTAGTGGTTTACTTTACAAAGTCCCATTCAGTCCATACGGGCTTTCCTGTGTAGGTCTTTGCCTCCTGCTTTCCCTCGATTACACGAAGGATTGAGTGTGCAAGTGCCTCCTGCTCAAACTCACCAGGGTATGCCTTAATCGGTGCGATGAAGCCACACATATCCTTAATTGTGTCAACAATCTGCGGGAATCTTACAAGTCCGCCTGTAAGGAGAATTGCATCTACATTACCCTTAAGTGATACAGCCATTTCACCGATGTACTTAGCTGTCTGGTAAATCATTGCGTCCCATACAAGCTTTGCATACTTATCGCCTGAGTCAATCATTGCGAGAATCTTGTCAGCATCGTTTGTGCCGAAGTGGCTTGCAAGTCCGCCCTGTCTTGAGCAGAGTCTCTTAAGCTCATCGATTGATGTTCCGTTCTCGATTAGATTAATGATCTGGAGAACAGGTGTTGAACCGATACGAGAAGGTGCGAATGCTCCATCTCCGCCGCTTCCAACATTTACATCGGCAATCTTACCGTTTTCATGTGCTGCGATTGTGATTCCGCCATCGATATGTGCTACTACGAGTCTTAAATCCTCATAGCTCTTTCCAACTTCCTTTGCATATGTAAAGGCTACAGCCCTGTGGTTGAGGGCATGAAGCTGTGAGTTTCTGTATACTCCCTTGATGCCTGTGATTCTGGCTACATCCTTCATCTCGTCAACGTTTGTGGGGTCAACCATGTATGCCGGAATGCCGTATTCCTTTGTGAACTCGTAGGCTATCATAGTGCCAAGCTTTGCCGGGTGGTCTGAACCTCCCTTTTCATCTCTTGTGTCGGCGTATAGTCTGTCGTCGACCTTGTAAACACCTGCCTCGACCGGATACTGATTTCCTCCTCGTGCTGCAATTACTGTGATGTCCGTGATGTCGAGTCCGTGTCTTTTGAGAATGTCAAGTGTGACCTGCTTTCTCATCGGAACCTGGTCATTGACTGTTTTGAATGCACCAAGCTCCGGAGCGTCGTGATGCACACTCTCCGTTAAAATGTTTTCTCTGTCCTCAAATACGCTTATTTTCGTAGATGTGGATCCTGGGTTAATAACTAAAATTCTTTCCATAATAACGTATTTTATCAAATAGCTTTTGTTTGTAAAGCAAATAAAAAGACTTTGGAATAAAAACGGATAAAGTGACAAAAACTGCGTTTAAAAAGCCCAATAATCAAGCATTTTGATTAAATTTGCAAATGCTTTGACCACTCATTTTTTATGTGATAGAATGAAGCGGTTTAGATGAACTTATGTAAATTCGCCGGATAGCAGTCCTATGACTGCTTTTATGCCAGACATTTATTAAGCGAATACCTAATATATTCAATTGATTTTTTATGAGAATCCAGCGAGAATTCACGGCGATTTAATGCCGAGAGGTTCACTTGCCGGGGGATTAAAAAAGGAGCGGGAGAGATATGTGCGACAAGAGGAAAATCAAGGCGGTTCTATTTGATGTTGATGGAACACTCATAGATACCGAGAGAATGTATATGGAGGCATGGCGTCAGGCAGCCATCAGGCAGGGCTTTAAGATGGATGAGGAATACCTTTTAAAGACGAGGGCCATTGACCATAAGGTCTGCGAGGAAATGTTTAACGAGTGCTACCCTGGGTTTGATTATTATAAGACCTGGCAGCTGAGGGTGGACATCACGGAAAAGTGGTTTGACGAGCTTGAAAATCCGGTTTCGCTTCATAAAAAGGGAATGACAGAGCTTTTAAACTGGCTCGATGAGAACGGATATAAAAAGGCAACTGCATCATCTACTACAAGGGAGAGAAACGACAAGCACTTTAAGGCAGTAGGAATTTTTGACAGTTTTGATGTGACCATAACAGGGGACATGGTGGAGCGTTCAAAGCCGTTCCCGGACATCTTTCTTCTTGCGGCAGATAAGCTTGGTGTGAAGCCGGAGGAGTGTCTTGTATGTGAGGATTCGCTTGCTGGAATAGAGGCAGCATATGCTGCAGGAATGTGTCCCGTATTTATCGAGGACTGCGTGAAGCCAACAGACAGGGTGAGGGAGATTGCCTACAGACTGCCAAAGTCACTGCTTGAGATTCCTCAAATAATCGAGGAGCTTAATTCCTGAATTATGGGGTTTTGTTTTGTGACAGGAAGACAGGATAGAAAATGGTTTTGTAATAACAAAGCCGTATGAAAATACAGATTTCAAAAATGTAAATTTAAAATACTACGCTTAAATAACGGAGGATTAAAAATGCTTGAAAATTTAAAGCCATCAAAGGTTTGGGAGAATTTTGAATTATTATGCTCAGTGCCGCATGGCTCTGGTAATACAAAGGCCATCAGTGACCTGCTTGTAAAATTTGCAAACGACAACGGCATTGAGGTATATCAGGACGAGCTTGGAAATGTCATCATGACAGTTCCGGCAACACCCGGACATGAGAACGCAGAGCCCGTATTCATGCAGGCTCATATGGATATGGTATGTGTTAAGGATGATGACCTTGAGAGGGATATGGCTACAGAGCCAATCCATCTTGTGGTAGACGGCAATTTCGTTAAGGCTGATAGGACATCACTTGGTGCAGATGACTGCATCGGATGTGCAATCGCCATGGCCGTGCTCACTGAAAAGGAGCTTGAGCATGGACTTCTTCAGGCTGTATTTACAGTTGATGAGGAGACAGGCATGTACGGAGCTTACGGCCTTGACATGTCAAAAATCATGGGCAGATATATGCTCAACCTCGATTCTGAAAACGAGGGAACAATCATCTGCGGCTGTGCAGGTGGAGTAGATATCGAGATTAACCTTCCGTTAAAGAAGGAGGCGCCGGCAGCTGATGATGTATGCTATAAGCTCGTAGTCAGCGGTCTTCTCGGAGGACACTCAGGAGAGATGATTACTCTTGGCCGTGCCAATGCAAACAGACTCCTTTCAAGACTTATTTACGGAACATCACTTAAGGCAGTGGTAAAGCTTGCTGCATTTACAGGAGGTAAGGCACCTAATGCAATCACAGACAGTGCTGAGGCTACTGTTTATGTTTCAAAGGACAGTGCGGAGGATTTTGAAAGACTTGCAAAGAAGCACCAGCTTCTTTTCAGGGCTGAAAAGGGCGACGTTGATCCTGATATCACAGTTTCAGTCGAGAAGGCTACAGAGAAGGCAGAAGCTGTAGTAAGCGCAGCAGACACAAAGAAGGCAATGCGTCTTCTTGCATCCGTTCCAGACGGTCTCAGAAAGCTCTTTAACAATAACCCGGCCATTGCAGAAACTTCTTCAAACCTCGGTATTGTGAGACTGACTGAGGAAGGCATCACTGCCAATATCCTTGCAAGAAGCTCTGCTGATGGCGGACTTGACGAAATCATAGAACTTGTAAAGCCGATGGCTGAGCATGATGGTGCAACTATTAAGCTTAACAATCCTTATCCGGCATGGTCATTTAAGGAGGGCTCAAGGTTTGTTGACATCGCAAAGGAAGCCTGGAAGGAGCTTTACAATGAAGAGATGAAGGTTTCTGTTACACACGGTGGTGTTGAGGGTGGAATCTTCAGCAATGGCATTAAGAATCTCGAGGGCTTCTGCATCGGACCGTTCATGCATGACATCCATTCACCAAGGGAGTCTGTTGAGATTGCTTCTACTGAGAAGGTTTATGACGGCGTAAAGCTTATGATTAGGAAGGTGGCAGAGGCCTGATACAATAACGCTGAAAACACAGCATACGATGGGATAAAAACAGACTGCAGGAAAACCAGGCTGCAAGAAGGAAGAATTTGCACATATGCCATAGGTGGAATGTACCCGGCATATGAAAAAATGGAACATGGAAACTAAGCGAAAAGCCTTAAAATTAAATATCATATATGCCATGGTTCAGGGCATCTTCTGGTTTGCATATTGTGCTGCAGGCTCGTTTGCCACAGTATTTTTACAGTCTGCAGGCTATTCAAACACTGAGCTTGGACTCATTATCTCGGCAGCCTGTGTATTTGCCGTTATTGTTCCGACAGTTGTTTCGCCGGTGATTGACAAAAGTGAGAAATTAAGCACTTCGCATGTCGTTATTGCCTCGCTTGTGCTTCAGATGATTATCGGATTGTTGATTGTCTTCTTTGCACAAAAGGGCTTTATGATGTCTCTTTGCTATCTCATTTTCGCGGGCATCATGTATATGAACAACGCCTTTTGTACTCAGATAGCAATCGATCACAGCAGTGAAGGCTGCAGGGTAAATTACGGCTTCTCAAGAGCATTTGGCTCCTTCATTTTTGTATTTGCCTCAGCCATTATCGGGAAGCTTCTTGAAAGGTATTCATATAAGGTGTTGCCGTTAACATCTGTAATAATGCAGGGAATTTTAATTTTGCTTATCATTGCAATGGCTGTAATGGACGGCTGCATGAAGCAAAAGAAGATAACGGACGAAGGCACAGCCGAGAAGGGCTCGGGATTATTTGAATTCCTAAGGGAAAATAAATACTTTACAATACTTCTTTTAGGAATTGTGATTCTCTTTGCAAGCTTCAATTACGTCGATGTTTACATGATTAACCTGATAGAGGACCTTGGCGGTAATGCAACGGACATGGGATACATTTTCTCGGTTTATGCATTTCTTGAGATTCCTGCGATGCTTCTGTGGGCAAGGTTTAGCGAGGGTAGACTAGCAACGGGCATACTCATGATGACCTTTTTCATGTTTACCATGAGGCAGTTTGTATTCCTTTTTGCGGGCAATGTAAGTACACTTTATTTTGGCGGTATTTTCCAGTTTTTAAGCTACGGAATATATACGCCTGCAATCGTTGACTACATCCTTAAGACAATACCCCTTAAGGATTCAACAAAGGCGCAGTCACTTGCGGGAAGCGTTACAATCATTGGTATGGTTCTTGCTTGTACTATAGGCGGATACCTTACAGATGTCACTTCATCACATTCGGTACTTTCAGGATTTTCATACATTTCAATTATCGGTACGGCCATATGCGTCTTTGCGGTTGCAAAAACCGTAATTAGACCAAGGAACTGACGGTTGTTTCGCTTGTCGGCACAGCCATATGAGTATTAACGATTTTGTCAGGTGAAAGAAAAATAAAACAAAGACTAATAGGGACCGCTTGAAGCGGTCTTTATTTTTTATACAAAGTGCCGATAATTCGGTGTGATTTATCATCTTTTATTGAAAAAATATGACAAAAAGGCTATGATTGTGGCGGAAGGAAATATTTTTAACAGGAGTGTATGTTATGAACAAAAAAAGAGTAACGAAAGCCATTGTCTGTCTTATACTGGCAGTACTTTTCTTTGGCCTTGGCAGCATTACAAAGGCATGGGAAATTGTTGATTTCTCGAACTTTAGCTTAAGCCTTGCAAAGGTTATTAAGTGCCTTGTGATTGCATTTGCCGTTCTTTTTGCAGAGAACCTCATTATTGTAATTCTCGACCTTTTTAAGACAGAGGACCACAGGAAAAAGACAGTGCTTTCGCTTGTAAAGAACCTGATGCGTTACATAGCAGTGATTGCAATCATTTGCGGTATTATTGCAACACTTTTCGAGAGCGCAGGCAGTGTATTTGCGGGACTTGGAATCCTTGCCCTTATCATAGGCTTTGGTGCCGAGAGCCTGATTTCCGATGTTGTAACCGGTGCCTTCATTCTAGTTGACAACCAGTTTAATGTTGGTGACATCATCGAGGTAGGCGGCTTCAGGGGAACTGTTACTGAAATTGGAATCAGAACAACATCAATTTCTGACCCCGGTGGAAATATCAAGATAATTAATCACTCTGACATGAAGAACGTGCTTAACCGTTCTGACAATAACTCAAAGGCTGTATGCTCATTCCCGATTCCATATGAGACTGATCTTGAGGCTCTTGAGAAGAAGCTTCCTGCAATGCTTGAGGAAATCTATGAAGAGAGAAAGGATAAGATGAAGGCAGCACCTATTTACCTTGGTGTTGATGAGCTTGGCGGCAGTGCCGTTGTTTTAAAATTTGTAGCCGAGGTTAACGAGGCTGACATCTATTCGGTAGGCAGAATGCTTAACCGCGACCTTTTCCTTAAGATGCGCGCCATTGGCGTTGAGTGCCCCTTCACGCAGATGGATATCCATCAGAAGTAATAATGGCTTTGGACGAATATTCAAGGCTTCCAAAAGAGAAATTTATGCCGGATGCGCCTGAGTTTGCAACGCTTCCGGATGAATTTAATGAGGGAGCTACAAAAGAAGCTTCACCCGAAAGGAAACGAAAGAAAAGGTTTCGGTTTGCAGCAGGGGCTCTTATTGCAGCCGTGCTTTTTACAGCTTTTGTTCCATGGGAGAAACCAGTGAAGCCTGAGGATACAGTAGAGGAGACGACAGCAGCCATCGAAAATGAGGCAGAGACAGTTCCTGAGACTATAGGTGAGACAGAGGCAGAGATTCAGACTGAATCGGAGACAGAGGCACCGACAGAACCTGAGTTCGAGCCGGAGACACTCGCGGAGTATGAGAATCCAGGCGGAAAGTTCGTTGTTTCAGTATATGGCGACTATTTCGACTTTGAAGTCTTCGCAAATCCTGTTGTTTATGAAGAAACATTTGACGAGGCTACCTTCACTGAGCTTACTCTTCCTGAGTTTGGAGAATATGAAGGAGCATCCGTTATAGGCTATGCCGTAGAGTATAGTGAAAACAGTGCCGATTACTCCGGCATTGGATATAATCCTGACACGGCACCATTTGCATTTGATGTTGGAATGACACTTACTCTCGATGAGGTACAGCTTGTTCCTGTGTGGGAGGAGGATGGCATGAGGCACGTCATCGTGCATCCTGTCCTTGTAACAAACGAGGGCTATGACGGATGGCCGACGGCACCTAAGGTTACCCTTAGTGACGGAGAAAAGTCAGTTGAGTATAGGATAGACCTGCCACTTGCATCATCAGGAACCTTATACGTATGCTCGATGGTTCCCGAAAGGGATGGCTATACCTTCGCAGGCTACTACAATGAGGACGATGAAATTGTTTACTTCGTGCATGCGGGAGACCAGTTTAAGGATTATAAGCCCGGAACAACGGAGATTGACTGGTTTAAGCCAACAGATGTGACCCTCACCGCAAAGTGGGTTAAGAAGCCATAATTAACAACATTTAAGATTAAACGAAAAAAGGCGTTTCACATGGATTTCGTGTGAAACGTCTTTTATTATCCTTTATCTCATGATCCACATACAGCTACATACCTGCAAAAAACTATACGTGGCAAATGGTTATCAATAATCATTATTTATGTCAGTCGGTTAAACTGAAAAACCAAGACAGCAGAGCCTTACCATTTCGGCGGCCCATTCCATCGAAACGGGAGAGTTGTCCGTCTCGCCCTTAAGGTAACTAACTGCGTCCTTCATCTCACGGACATACATCTCATGCCAGCCTTCGCCATCCTCACATGTGAGTGGAATCTCTGTAAACACTTCGGTTTCGTTTGAGCCGATGTAAACGCCCTTCTTATTTAGTCCGTTGTCGGATAAAACAAGACGCATTGTGGCATTCTGGTAGTTTAGAGTAATCTCGTTGATGTATGGACTGCAGTAGCCGTTACATGAAGCCGTATACGGGATGCCCTTTGTGCTTACTCCCATCATCACATATGATGACTTTGTTTCGATTCCAGGCTTCATTGTGAGATACTTTGCATGAAACTCAGCAGTTGTGTCCTCCATTAGCCAGTGGATTCGGTCAAGCTGGTGCACACCGTAATTTAATACGATTCCACCACCTGATCTCTTTTCGTCGAGGTGCCACGGGTTTCTTCCCTCCCAGAAGTAGTTGATTGCCTCCTGGTCTGAAACCGAGCAAAGCTCACCAAGCTCGTTCCGATGCATATCGATGTACTGCTTTGCCGTTGTGAGCACACATCCATAGCGCTGTGTCTGCAGTACAGATACCTTAATTCCGTATTCCTCGGCGATATCCATCATCTCTATGCATTCCTCATAGGTATTTGCAAGCGGCTTTTCAATCAGGATGTTTATTCCCTTTGTGGCACACCTAACAAAGAAATCCCTATGAAGGTCATTAAAGAGATTGATGACTGCGACATCAGGCTTAACCTCTGAAATAGCCATGTCAATGTCATTAAACACCGGACACTCAAGTCCCAGCTTAGCGCACATTGCCTCGGCCTTTTCGATTGTCCTGTTGAATACTCCGGCTATTTCCACGCCGTCGCATTCCATAAGTGCAGCTGTGTTGACCGGACCTATGTATCCGGTTCCGATTATCAGAAATCGCATTTTACATTTCCTCAAATATTTCCTTTACCCTTGCTGCAACTGCCTCACCAAGCTGTCTGTGCCCCTTTTCTGTCATATGGCAGTCGATTGTTCCAACCTCTGCATATTTTGAAGCATCCATGTAATAAAGACCAAGGTCCTTTGCAACTCTTTCGCAAACCTCCGGGAATTTGAGGCTGTCCTCATATTTTCCAATCTGGCCTGTCTGCTCGTCATAGTTTACGTTAAGGTTCGGAGGTGCCATGAGAAGTACCTTTGGACCGTTTGGGTAAACAGGTGTCTTTACATTTATGATGCTGTCAGCGTTCTTTGCGACTCTTGCAATCTCATGGATGCCAAGCTCTACCTTACCCAGTTCCATCATTGATAGGTCATTTGTTCCAAGCATTATGATGATAAGATCAATTGGCTTCTGTGCCTGAAGTGTATAGTCAAGTGCCTTTCTGCCGTTTCTTCCGACTGCCCATTCCTGGTCGTAGACTGTTGTTCGGCCGCTGATTCCGTCCTCGAGAATTGTATATCCGTCACCAAGGAGGTTGCGGACAACACCTGTCCATCTTACGTCGTCGGGATAACGTTCGCCTGTTCCAGGGATAAATCCCCATGTGTTTGAATCGCCAAAGCAGAGAATTCTTTTCTTTGTCATTTTTATTGTTCCTTTTCCATATTTTCATTATGCCATCTGCAGATTTGCACAGTGCGAATGAGCATGCTCAAATTGCATCGGTTAATTGCAGCAGGCATATGTTTATTTAGCTATATTAAATCTTGTCCCAGCCCTCACGTGGTGCGCCGTTTTTAGCGAGGTATTTGATGCCCCTGCATTCTGCATGGTCAACGCCTGAGTGGTCGGATACACTTATGATTCCATTATCCTCAAGGGTCTTTTTGTAAAGAACCTTGCAGTGACCGCAGTAGTCATAGTAGGGCTCCATCCAGGTATACTCGAGAAGGTGTCCCTTTGATGGACAGTGGCGCATGTGGCTGATGATTTCCTCGTGGTCCCTGTCATAGACATACTTTATGTCGCAGGCCTCCTCTGAAAGTGACCTTGTCCAGTATTCCCATGCCCCGTCAAGGCCCTTTTCCCTTACTAGCGGCTCGAGGTTAAAACGAAGATATACCTCGCCAACCCATTTCCAGTATCTTTCAACTGCGTCGTGTCCGCCGCCCTTCTTGTCAATGTATTTAAAAAGCTCCGAATACATCGGTATGAATTCAGTACATGAAACCATCAGAATGCCCTCCTGAAAAAGCTGTATTTGCAGGCTCCATCCTCTTCATTGTAATACTCGAGTGAGAAGCCAAGGTCAAGCTCGTCGGCGATTACCATGTTTACAGTACGTGTGAGCTCGATATACCATTTTGACGGTGTATAGCCGTGTTCCTTCATGAATGTCACACCGGGACATTTGTCCACTGTTATCGTGAGGCGTTCATCACTAAGCTCATAGTGGAATACCTCCGGCATTTCCTCTTCCTCATATAGATGCTTCTGGTGCTCCATAAGTGCCGTAAGGTCTACCTCTTTGTATCTTTCAAAAAGAGGAACGTAAAAGGCCTTTGTAAACTGAGTGAGGTATTCCCTGACACCGTTGTCACCGTACATCTGTCCGACATACATGAGACCGTTGTCACCCGTCACATGAAAGTCCTTATGCAGGTACTTGTTGTCACCTGCCTTAATGTCCATTACTAGATTTTCCATAGATGTTACCTTTATTCTTTAATGGTTATCCTAAAGAAAGAGCCCGGCCCTTATGTTTCGATTTGTGTCCAGTCGGGACTGCCTTAACTTAGGATTTCGTAAAAAAGCCGATTCGCCATAGGTGACGAATCGACATATCTTTATTTTGTGAAATGATACTTGGCAGCACCTGTTTCCTCATCGTATGAATCCATTACGAATGTAAAACCGCCTGCCTTTGCGAGTGTATCCATTACAACCTCTGTTGTGTAGCGGTACCATGGGGAAACGACTCTTCCGGTTGCCTTAAGGTGCTTTACACCCGGGCAATATGAAACATTAACTGTAAGTGTGTCGCCGTTAAGCTCTGTTGTAACGGCATCCTCAGAGTGCTCCTTTTTATAGGTATCGAGAATCTTTGACTCGATTGCCTTAAGACCGTTCTTCTCCATATCCTTAAATACGGGAGCGTAAACATTTTTTGTATAGCGCTCGAGGAATTCCTTTACGCATTCAAGACCATAGTTTTCGCCAACGTAGTGGATGCCCATGTTCATTGAGCTGTGGAAGTCACGATGGAAGTACTCGTTATCAGAAGCCTTTCTGTCCATGATCTCCGTGTCCTCATCAATGATTACGCGTCCGTCGAAAACCTTTGGATCATAGATGAGCATTGAACATGCTGCATGGTCGATACCATTAAAGTTGTAAATGTACTTAAGACCAACCTTTTCAACTGCATAACGGTATGAATCGCAGTGGAGGCAGTAATCGTGGTACGGTGTGATTCCGATATCGTCCTTTAACTGAAGGAGTCTGCCCTTTGAAGGACATTTGTGCATTACATTCATGAAAAAGCCGCGCTTCTCATTGAGATACATGGTGAAGTCTGCAGCCTCCTCGTTAAGTGTGCCCTTCCAGTATGAGAAGCATCCGCGGATGCCCTCCTTCTTTACGAAGTTAATAAGCGGAATTCCGTCGCCTGTTGGCTTAAATAGATAATCCCAGAAACGGCTTACCTCGTCACGGCCGTTCTTTTCCTCAAGATATGTAAAAAGTTCACTGTAGCAGGGGATGAATTCTGTACATGAAATCATGGTTTGTTCCTCCGGATTACTGTTGGTATTACGGAGTGTTACGTGCTTCGCACTCAAACACTCCTGCCGCCATTCGCATATCGTGTCGCTTCGCGCCACTCTGTGCTGATGCCGGTTAATGGTATTACGGAGTGTAACGTGCTTCGCACTCAAACACTCCTGCCGCCATTCGCATATCGTGTCGCTTCGCG
>JAUNDA010000004.1:8167-32323 GCA_030526295.1 Eubacteriales bacterium | reverse complement strand
CCACTTTTATGCTCATGTCGGGCGGCCCTCAAGTTCCCACGACCACTCTCGAGCAAGCTCGTGTGGTCATGGGACTTTCGTCCCTTAATACCATTATATATTCTCTATCGTTATTTACAACAAAAAATAATTTCATCTTTATTGCGTTTTGGGACAAATTTTCAGAAAGTGTGTCTTATGTCCTTTAGTGCCCTTGAAAAAGCCCCCTTTTTTTGTATAATCATAGTGTGGCAGACTTTGGATTTTATGGAGGTTACTACCATGGAAAAGAAATTTATAGGAATTGACGGCGGCGGAACAAAAACTGAATTTGTTCTTTTTGCCGAGAATGGACATATTCTGGGAAGACTCCTGCTTGGCGCATGCAATCCTAATACCGTCGGCATGGAGAAAACACTTGAGGTATTAAAGGAGGGTATCGATACTCTCGCAGGTACTGAGCATAAGATCAGTGGCGTTTTTGTCGGTGCTGCGGGACTCGATGTACCGGAAAACGGAAACCGTGTACTCGATACACTTGGAAAGCTTTATCCCGATGTAAAGACAACCATCGGAAATGACATTTACAATGTATTTGGATGCGGTGTTAAGCAACATGCAAAGATTGCGGCAATCTGTGGAACGGGAGTTATCGTATTTGCTAAGAACGGTGACAACCTGAAGAGATTTGCAGGAAGGGGCTTCCTCTTTGATGAGGGCGGAAGCGGCTTCCATATCGGACGTGATGCCATCAACGCCGTAGTTGATGTTTATGACGGATTTAAGGAAAGAAGTATCCTCACAGACCTTGTAGAGGAGCAGATCGGCGGTGATGTATGGAGCAACTTCAATAAGCTCTATTCAAGCGGCCAGTCATATATCGCTTCATTTACACCATGCGTTGTAAAGGCATATGAGAAGGGCGACGAGGTAGCAGGGGAAATCCTCAGAAAGAACGCAAAGTACCTTGCAGGCTATATCAACGACGCTGCAAAGCTTATCGACGGACCGACAACAGTTGTGGCTTCAGGAAGCATCTTTACAAAGACAACTGCAGTTTGTGACATTTTAAATGATGAGCTTGATAAGAAGCTTACACTTTACATCCCGGACGCACCTCCTGTTTTTGGAGCATGTGTAATGTGCGCTGAGGCTAACGGAGTAAGCACTGACGGTCTTTGCGACAACTTCATGGACGACTACAATAAGCTTTAATCACATGACGGACATGACTCCGCCCTTTAAGCGGGGCGGGGTTATTTTTAAGATAAAGTATTAAATTCACGGAAATCAGGTTACCGTGAGACTTACAAACAGGCAAAAAGGAAAGAGATTAAGATGATTATTAAAAACGCTGAGGTTTATACAAAGGACCATAAATTTGAGAAAAAGGACATCCTCATTAAGGATGAGAAAATCGAAAGGCTTGCAGAGCCAGGCTCACTTTGCGCTTCCTGCGGTGGAGAGGTAATTGATGCAGAGGGCATGTATGTGATACCTGGCCTGGTGGATATTCATTTTCACGGAGCAATGGGACATGATATGTGCAACTCATCTAAGGAGGAGTTTGAAAAGATTGCCGAGTACGAGGCACGTAACGGAATCCTTGCAATCTGTCCTGCAACAATGTCCTACAACGAGGAAATCCTCACAAAGGTTGTAAGCGAGGCTGCAAAGTATGATGATGAAAACGGCGCTGACCTTGTTGGCATTAACCTCGAGGGACCGTTTATCAATACTGATAAGGCTGGAGCACAGAATAAGGATTACATCATGCCGGCAAGCGTAATGATGTTTAGAAACCTCCAGTCAAAGTGCGGAAACCTTATTAAGCTTGTAGACCTTGCACCTGAGATTCCGGAGTCAATGGAATTTATTAAGGAGTGCGGCAATGAGGTAAGGGTTTCAATTGCACATACCTGCTGCACATACGAGGAGGCAAGGGAAGCATTTGAAAACGGTGCAAAGCATATGACTCATCTTTACAATGCAATGCCTGGAATCAACCACAGAAGCCCGGGACCGATTGTTGCAGGCGTTGAGGCAGGTGCCACGGCTGAGATTATCACAGACGGAATCCATATCCATCCGGCAGCAGTAAGGTTTGCCTTCAGGATGTTTGGGGCTGACAGGATGATCCTCATCTCAGATTCAATGGAGGCAACAGGCCTTGAGGACGGAACCTACAGTCTCGGCGGACAGCTTGTAAAGGTTACCGGCAAGCGTGCAACACTTGCACATAACGATGCTGTTCTTGCAGGAAGCGTTACAAACCTCTTTAACTGCATGAGGACAGCTGTTAAGGAAATGGAAATCCCGCTTGAGGATGCAGTCCGCGCCGCTTCAGAGAATCCTGCAGCTGCAATCGGAGTTGGTGACAGCTACGGCAAGGCAGCAGAGGGATACTACGCAAACCTCATCCTTATGGATAAGGACATGAACATCAAAAAGCTCATTAAGCGTGGCAGGGAGCTTGTGTAATAATTCTCCTTTTCGGGAAATGTCGGCTGCCGGGTATGAGGTTTCCGATGCATGGAAGGAAGCTTTCACTTAATCCAGTCAGGCTCACGGCAACAGACATTAGTCGGTTAATGTAAATGGCAAAATATATGCGAAAATTTTGGACCTTCGTGGCTTTAAAGCACCGAAGGTCTTTTTAAATCCTCGTTCTGTTGACATTTCCATTAAAAGTAGTACGATTCAATAGTTAAACTAAAAGAAATGAGCTGGAAAGATGCTTGCGGTAATACTTCTTGGATGCAGTCTTTTAATCGGTGTTCTCGATATGGACTGCAGAAACATCTTCGCAAAGAAATATTCGAAAACCTTCGCTGATGGCGTTCTTTTTACGGGCGTTACTCAGCTTATCGTTGTCGTGGCACTCGGCCTTATGGGAGGCTTTGCGCTGCCATCCGGAACGGCAATGCTTCTTTCTGCTGCATATGCGCTTGTAGCGATAACAAATTACATCTCGTTCTTTGAGGCGGTAAAGACAGGACCGCTTTTTGCGACCGTTATCCTCAATACTACAATCGGCTGCACGATTCCATGTATCGCAGGCGTTTTCATCTGGAAGGAGAGTATCTCCATATCCCAGCTTCTTGGTACTCTTATGATGTTTGCAAGCGTCGTGATGATAACAAAGTGGGAAAAGGGCGAAAAGCCAAACATGAGATGGTTTGTTATGACCATGGTATCCTCAATCACATGCGGAGGCTATGGCATAGTCCAGCAGGCCTTTAATAGATATTGTCCGGGTTCTGAGAATACGTCATTTCTTTTCTATGCCTTTTTAATGGCAAGCATAATGACCTTCGTATACCTTTTGCTTATTAAGCTTAGGAGTAATGATGTTAAAAACCAGGCAGCCCTGCAGACCTCAGGAGAAGGCGGCGGAGAAAGTAAAAAAGAATTCATCACCTGGAAGCCTGTCGGAGTGGCGCTTTTGTTAATAATAGCAGTCGGACTTCTCTGTTTTGTGGATAACGTCAATAATCTCTGGCTTGTCGGACAGTTCCCGGCAGTTGTATTCTTTATCATCTGCGATGGTGGAAGAATGGTGCTTAATACTGTTGTGAGCGCTGTTTTCTTCCATGAAAAAATCTCAAAGATACAGACACTCGGAGTTCTTGCGGGTGTGCTTGCGGTTGTTTTAATCTCCGGAGCTTTAGGATAAGCTTCCGAAGAGGAATGTTGTTTTAAAGAGTGAAAGGTGCGATTTTTCAGTTTATTAAGAAAAACGCATATGTGGGAAAAAATAACATATCTGATTTCGAAAGGTAATTACTGGATGAAAAGACATCTTCTTGTATCAGATACACATGGCAATAACACATTGCTTGCCGAAATACTTAAAAATGAGGGACCCTTTGATTCACTGATTTTTCTTGGTGACGGGGACAGACTGGAAAACAGCATTTTCTCCATGGCAGGATGTCCTGCTGATGTTACGATGGTGGAGGGTAACAATGACTACGGCTCTTCACTGCCGGCCAGTACTGTGATTAAGCTTGGAGTATACAGGGTTTATCTCACCCATGGTCATAGGGAAAGGGCTTATTTCGGACTCGATACGCTTTCATATCGTGCCTCGGAAAACATGTGCGACATGTGCTTTTTCGGACACCTTCATGTGCCTTTGATGGAAAACATAGGTGGGGTACTGCTCGTTAACCCCGGCTCACTTTCAAGACCCAGGCAAATGGGCGGGCATCCAACGTGCATAATCATCGAAGAGGATGAAAGAGGAGAGCTTTCGTTTATTCAGAAGACCTATTGAAAACGATTTGAATTAAACGGTGATGAATTGACAGGCGGCTTTTATTCACGGGATTGGACATTTGGAAAAGAAAGAATCCAAATCAATTTAATAAACAGACAGCAGGATATTACATGAAGAAGAAAATAAGGCTAATAGCCATGGACCTTGACGGTACGCTTAATAACGACGAAAAGGCCATTACAAGAGAAACTAAGGAAATGCTCATGAGGGCAGCAGATGACGGGGTTACATTGTGTCTTGCCTCAGCGAGACCTGCTCCGGGACTATACCGGGAGTGCGACGAGCTTTTGATGCGTGAAAAGGGCGGCATGCTCATGTCATATAACGGGGGATGTATCGTCGATGCAGCATCGGGAGAGGTGCTTTACAGGGCCTCGATGCCCTTTAATGAGACTAAGGAAGTGCTCACAAAGCTTAAAGAACTTCCTGTGACAGTGATTCTTGACGACGGCGTGAGGTTTTATGTCGAGGATAAGAACGGCTACAAGGTGCAGTATGAGGCTTCAAATAACAGAATGGAGCTAACAGAGGTTAATGACCTTGCAAGGGACATCACCTTTTCGCCTGTAAAAATATTAATGTCTGTAGACCCTGAAATCATAGATGGGATAAAGGCAGAAATCGCAGCATTTTTACCTGAGGATCTCACCGTTACACAGACTGCACCGTTCTACCTGGAGGTTATTCCAAAAACGATTAATAAGGGAGCGGGACTCAGGGAAATATGCAGGATTCTTGGAATCGGAATCGAAAATACGATATCATTTGGTGATTCGGAAAATGACATTCCAATGATTCTGGCAGCAGGCACCGGCGTTGCCATGGGTAATGCATCGGATGAGGTTAAAAGCAAAGCGGATTTTGTAACGCTTTCAAATAACGAGGACGGAATCGCCTTCGCACTTAAAAAATTTATGTGATTTCATTAGAGGAGGAGCAAAATGAAATACTGGTATCTGGCAGTTTTATGCCTTGTAATTATGGGATTCTTTATCGCAGTGGAAAAGGATAAGAAATATATTCCTGCGGTAATCCTTAAGGGTCTTGCATCGCTTGTATTTGTGCTTGTTGGTGTTCTTTCGATTGGAGGAGAGGGCACAGGTGCGGCTGGCCTTATCCTTAAGGGACTTTTCATCGGTGCAATAGCAGACGTTCTTCTTAACCTAAGGTTCGTGTTTAAGAGTAAGGAACAGTTTTTCTTCCTCTGCGGAACATTTGTATTCCTCGGTGGACATATCTGTTATCTCATTGCCCAGATTATGATGAGCACTAATGCAATCATCTGGATTATCGTTGGAATCGTTGCAGCGCTAATCATCGGAAAACTGATCTTCACAAAGATCAAGGTTGAAAAGAAGCTTGAAATCGCAGGCTATGTTTACATTCTTTTCATCTCAATGATGAACTTTGTGGCACTTGGAAACCTCATTGCCGCTCCGTCAGCATTTGCTGTAATGTTTGTTGTCGGTGCTGTGTTCTTCTTTATAAGCGATGTTGTGCTTATCGTTAATAACTTCGGACCTAACCCGAAGTTTTCGCTTAGAATTACAAACCTGTCCTTCTATTATCTTGGACAGCTTCTCATTGCGATGAGCCTCGGACTACTTGTATAAATAGAATAAACTGAGTATTTATGGTATGATATCCCCGCTAGTAATGGCGGGGATTTTTAATTGGCCTGGAACTGCAGTGCATTGAATCCCGGTGCAGCGTAAGGTTTACTTTCAGTTCATTTTCGTAGAAAACAACCGCAAAATATTGAGAAACGGAGATTAATCATATATGTTCACACTAGTTCCGGATTATTACAAAAACTTTAAATGCCTTGCAGGTGAGTGCAGGCACAGCTGCTGCAGTGAGGGCTGGGATATTGAAATCGACAAATCCGCAGAGGCAAGGTATAAGCATGAGATAAACAAGGGCTCGGAAATCGGAAAAAAGCTAAAGACTTCTGTTAAGTTTGGAAAGCCCTCGAGGTTTATTCCAAACGGTAAGACGTGTCCTCTTTTAAATGGGGACGGACTGTGTGAGCTAATACTTAGCGGCGGGGACAAAATGCTCTGCCAGATTTGTGCAGACCACCCGAGATTCAGGAATTTCTTTGATGACCACGTTGAGATGGGAGTGGGGCTTTGCTGCGAGGAGGCTGCAAGGCTTGTAATTGACCACGAGGGTATGGTGAGGTATGAAAACCTTGAGACAGGTGAGGAGGCACGCCCTGCCTTCTTTACAACGCCGGTACCGCTAATGCTTGTGCCCGTAAATATCCCTGAGGTAATTGAAAGGCTTCTTACCTTTGAGATTTTAAATGATGAGTGGAGGGTAATCCTTAAAAATACACTTAAGCATACTGGAAAGGAGCTTCCCGAGGCCTTTGACACGGCCGCATGGGCCAATGCTTTTTTACGAATTAAAGAGTATCTCCTTTACAGACATCTTACAAATGAGGGATTTGTATTTTCAGAAGTATGCATGAGCCTTATAATAGAGGTTACAAAGGCGCAATATTATGAACTTGGCGCACTTAGCCTTGAGGACTTTGCTGACATTGTCCGCATCTTTTCCTCAGAGGTTGAGTATTCACAGGAATGCATTGACTATATTAGCTCGTTTGGCAGATGACAGGTCTTTGAGGAAGTCAGTTTTTTCAAAGGGTAATCATGGGTTATTAGCCGCGGCATCAGTTTAATGGTTTAGCCAATGCACTCGTTATGGTTTTTATTTGGAAAAAGAGAGAAAATATGAAAAGAATAATATCCATTATGATGGCGGCAGTGCTCCTTCTTTCACTTACTGCATGTAAGGCGGAAAAGGAACCTGAGCCTGTTACTGAAAAGGCGATTGACGTTGGTAAGGCTCCCGAGACAGAGGAATCACTTGAGACTGTTGTAATCGTAGATGACAGTGCTTTTCAGAATGCACCAGAGGAGTCCGGAGTATTACCTGAGCCTGTTAAGGCCTTCATCACAAACTACTATGAGTGCGGACAGAGAACCGACAACACCCTCGTTTATGAATCGTCCATCCCGTGGGTAAACTTTGGTGAGGCGGGAATCGCAAGCGGGCTTAATGACATGACCCATGCCGATTTTGAAAGGCTCATTAAAAGGACTGCCGAATGGCGTGACGAGGAGGTTAAGTATGCTGACGAGATAGACCTTGAGGGAGCATACAGTGATAGCATGACAAATGCCAAAATCCTCAGAAGTGATTCAAGTGTTCTATCCTTCCGTACATTAAACGTCGGATACAATAAGGGTGGAGCGCATGGCTATGAGATTTATCTCTCATTTAACTATGACCTTGAGGGTAAGAAGCTCCTTTCGCTTAAGGATGTCTTCATCGACACTGATAAGCTTATGGAGATGATTACAGAAAGGCTTGTGTCGGAATATCCCGAGACCGTATGGTTTGATGAGGAAAATATCCTTAAATACTTTGACCCTGCAACCTCACAGTTTGAAACAGACAAGTCACATGTGGATTTTGCCCTTTCAAACTCGGGTGTCAATTTCTACTTTAATGCAGGTGACATTGCTCCATATGCCGACGGGGCAAAGGTAATAGAGTTTTCATATGATGAGCTAAAGGGAATCATCAGTCCTAAGTATGCTACAGCACCGCTTGATTACATCGAATACCTTGAGCCGGGTGCAAACCATTACTTTGGACACAACAACCTCATAAAGGCCTTTGCAAGGTATAACGAATACGGTATGGCTGACGGAATAGTCGTATTTATGGGTGGCCATGATACCGTGATTGAAACCTTCGCAAACAACATCGAGCTTTATCTTGTGAGCATCGACGAACGCTACTATATTTATGCTATTGAAAACGGAGAGGATGATGAGGTATCACTTCATGTCATCGACCTCAATACCCCGATACCATCATCTGTAGACAAAATCGACGCAAGACTATATACTGCACGTGACATAGGAAATGTCGAAAATCCTCCGGCAGAGCTTAACTGCTATGGGGCAAGGAATACTGTTTCACCGCTCACGAATCCGCACTCATTTGAGCTTGAGCCTGGAAAGTACGGCGGAGACAGTGTTACATACAGGACCGGAGAGAATGGAATGCCTGAAAAATGTACAAACTGATAGCATTTGACATGGACGGAACGCTCCTTGATTCGGAGCACCGCATCAGTGAAAAAACAATAGAAGCAATAAAAAAAGCCACAGCCCTGGGAAAGGTTGTGGCTTTCTGTACAGGAAGAGCCCCTGCTGAAATCAGGGAATACTTTGATGTCGTACCAGAGGTGCGCTATTCGATATGCACTAATGGTGCGATTCTTTATGACATAAAGGAACGAAAATCAATCTATGAAAAGCCTATTCCGCCTGAGCTTGTGATAAAGCTTTTTGATGAGGCAAACACTGAGCCGCATTTCATACAGTTTTTCACACATGATGTATTCTTTAGCTGCTTTGACGATGAAAAGCTTAAGGCAGCGGGACTTTACATATATAAGGATCTCTATGACCGTGTGGCTATCGTGAATGAAAATCTTGAGGAGGAGTATCGCAAAAATCCTTTCCCGATTCCAAAGCTAAGTCTCCATTTCCTTAAGTATGATTCTTATGAGAGGGTGAGGGCATCCATTGAGGAACAGGGACTTCCACTTGCCATTAACCACCAGAATGCCCAGACGATTGAAAATACCATAAAGGGAGTTACAAAGGGCGAGGCACTGAGGGAACTGTGCGCCCATCTTGGCATTGACATAAGCGAAACGATAGCTGTCGGGGATTCTGACAATGACCTTGATGCAATCCGTACGGCGGCACTTGGAATAGCGATGGCAAATGCATCCGAAAATGTAAAGAAGGAGGCCGACGTAATCGTTGCCGACAATGACCATGACGGCTGTGCAGAGGCCATTGAGAAATACCTTCTGTAAGAACACTAATTTGCCAAAAAGGAGAACAAATGAAACTCATATTTGTAAGACATGCTGACCCGGATTACTCAATAGATTCGCTTACACCAACAGGCTGGAAGGAGGCAGAGGCACTTCGTGACAGAATTGCGAAAATTCCTGCAAACGGCTACTATGTTTCACCGCTTGGAAGGGCGAGGGACACTGCAAAAACATGCCTCGAGCCACTTGGAATCGAGGCAGAGATAAAGCCGTGGCTTCGTGAATTTAACATTGACGTAAAAAAGCCGAATACTCCGGATGATACGGACGGTGACTGCGTCTGGGACTGGATGCCGATTGACTGGAAGGAAAGACCGAATTTCTTCCTCGAGGACAAGTGGTTCCTTGAGCCTGAACTTGTGGCCTGCAATGTAAAGGAGGAGCACGAGAAGGTAATAAAGGGCCTTGATGACTTCCTTTCGGAAAAGGGATATGTGAGGGAAGGACTTCAGTATAAGGCTGTAAGACCAAACCATGATACCTACATTTTCTTCTGCCACTTCGGACTTGAGTGCGTGCTCATTGCGCACCTTATAAATACATCTCCGATGATTCTCTGGCACGGCATGTGTTCGGCACCTTCTGGAGTATCCATACTTAATACAGAGGAGCGTATGGAGGGAATTGCTTCATGGAGAATGAGTGAGTTTGGCGATATCTCGCACCTTTATGCAAAGGGAATGGAGCCATCGTTCCATGCAAGGTTCTGTGAATGCTTTACGGATGATACCATCCATTGATTTTTGGTAATGTAAAAAAGACATGCTGCCGCGAAAAGCGGATTAAAATTTTGCTTAGCGTGGAGCAGCTTGAATGTATGTTAAATAGGGAGGGGATTTGAAATGTTTGGAATGATTATCCTGGCACTTGTTGTTTTATTCCTTGCCGTAATCCTTGTAAGGGCGGCAATGTTTAAGCCTGTTGACTCGGCGATACAGGATAACGACGAGGTAAAATTTGATAAGGAAAGGGCAATAGAAAACCTTCAGAGGCTTGTACGCTGCAAGACAGTGTCAAGATATAACCATGAAGAGGAGGACGACGCTGAGTTTGATAAGCTTACAAACATGCTTCTTGAGCTTTATCCGAATGTCTTTAAGACCTGCGAGCTTATTGACATTGATAAGCGTGTACGTCTTTTTAAGTGGAAGGGTAAAAACGCTGGCGAGCCTGCTGTTTTCATGGCACACTATGATGTTGTTCCTGTAGAGGAAAAGAACTGGCATGAGGAACCATTTTCTGCTGTCATTAAGGACGGCGTCATGTGGGGAAGGGGTACTCTTGATACAAAGATTACCTTTAACGGAGTTCTTTTTGCTGCAGAGACACTTATCAGTGAGGGCTTTATGCCTGAAAATGATATCTATATGGCATTTTCGGGTGGCGAAGAGGTTAACGGCCCGGGTGCAAAGCTTTGTGTTAAGTGGTTTAAGGAGCAGGGAATTACTCCTGCATTTGTAATAGACGAGGGCGGAGCGGTTGTTGAAAACGTATTCCCCGGAGTATCACAGAAGGCTGCGCTCATTGGTCTTGCTGAAAAAGGACTTATGAATGTGACATATACATGCGAGTCCTCAGGTGGTCATGCGTCATCACCAAAGCCCCATACACCGGTTGGCCTGCTTTCACTTGCGTGCTCAAGGCTTGAGGCTCATCCGTTCAAGATGAAGCTGAGCATGCCCGTAAGAAAGATGTTTGACACACTTGGCAGGTATTCAAGTTTTGGCTACAAAATCATCTTTGCAAATATGTGGTGCTTCTCATGGATTCTCGATCTGCTTGGAAAGAAGTCAGGTGGAAACATGAATGCGCTCATGCGTACAACAAATGCCTTCACAATGATGCAGGGCTCAAGTGCGCCTAACGTAATTCCGCCACATGCCACAATGGTTTCAAACATCCGTGTGAATCCGGAGGAGAATGTACAGTTCGTTCTTGATTATCTTAAAAAGACAATAAATGACGACAGCATTAAGATTGAGACAACCATCGCAGACGAGCCAAGCCGTGTATCCACAATGGACTGCGAGGGCTGGAACAAGGTTTCAAGGGCAGCAGCCTCTACCTGGAAGTGTATTGTTTCACCTTACCTTATGACACAGTGCTCCGATTCTCGTGCCTATGGTGAGATTTCCGACAGGGTTTTCCGCTTCTCTGCAATGGATGTAAGCATGGATGAAATCGGAACCATCCATGGTGATAACGAAAGAGTACGCCTTGATACGGTTGAAAGAAGCTGTGAGTTCTTCATCCGCCTCGAGAGAATGTGTTAATAAACTGAATGTGTTTAAGGAAGAGCTGTTTTTGGCTCTTCCTTATTTTTAAACCAAAACGAGAGGAGCGAACTGAAAAAAAGGTGATGTAATAGCGACAGATAAAACAATTTCGTGTGGTTTTTTTCAAAAATATGGTATGATGGTAACGGAGCATTTATTTAGTACATTTGGGAGAAGACTATGAAAAAAAGAATACTTTTAGTTACTTTGGCAGTGTGTCTTGCTATGAGCCTTGCAGCATGCAAAGCATCATCAAAATCAGAAACAACGGCACAGGCTACAGAGACTACAACAAAGGCACCGGAAACCACTGTGGCTACAACCGAGGCTAAGGCAGAGGAAACAACAGAAGCCGTAAAGGAGACTCAGACAGAGGAAGAATCAAAGAACACGGCTTCATCAAATAAGCTTGTCAGTGAGACTATGGAGAGCGTTCCGGAAACACCTGCGCCTGTATATTACCCGACGACAATAAAGTCATATGAAAATCCTGATATGGAAAATATCAGGGCAAAGTATCCGTCACTTGCAAAGAGGGGCTCTGTTACTGAGGATAACATAGGAGGATATTTCGAGGCGGTATCAGACCTTCTGTTCTATATTCCGGAGGAGGCAGCTTATTATGAAATCGGCAACAGTGTAATACAGCTGCTTTACAATTTTGGAGAAGAGAAGACGGAAATAATAGAAAGCGTTGTTTCAAAGGGAAATTCACTGCTTGATCCCGTTATGAAAAAGGTTGGATATAAGGATTATCAGGTCACCTACTACTATGATTACGGAATCTTTGCGGTTAATGCACTTCCGGGACCTGTACTCGCATTGCTCGAAATTGACGGAAAGCAGTATGAGTATTACTACGACAACGATGAACTAATTTACCGCTACGGACCGGACGGAGAGTCCTACAGCCCTGAGGTAAATGAATTCATGCAGGACATCTACAAGGTGGGATGCTTTTACAAATAAGTTTTTAACAGGACCTTCATTTCAGGGTCCTGTTTTTTCTTATCAATGTACGCGGAAATAAAAGGTAAAATTGAATAACTGTTTTTGGTTATTTGTGGTATTATTAAGCTTTAAAGATATTTACTCAGGAAAAGGAGAATGACATGGAGTATAAGGATTTTCTCGGCAATAAGGTATCGGCACTCGGATTCGGAACTATGCGTTTTCCGATGAATGACGGACAGATAGATGAAGAAAAGACAAAAGAGATGATTGACTATGCGTTCGAGAACGGAGTCAATTACTTTGATACGGCATGGCCTTACCATGATGGCAAGAGTGAGGGCGTTCTAGCAAAGTGCCTTGAGGGAAGAAGCAGGGATTCATATTTCCTCGCTGACAAGTTCCCGGGACACCAGAACATTCATCCACTTGACTGTGATGCCATCTTTAAGGAGCAGCTGAGAAGATGTAATACCGAGTATTTCGACTACTACCTTCTCCACAATATTAACGATTCCAATATCAATGTATATACAGGAAAGGATCCTGACATTGGGGCATATCTTATGGAGCAGAAAAAGGCGGGATACATAAAACACCTTGGACTTTCGGCTCATGCAACAGCTGATGTGCTTGAGCAGTACCTTGATTACTGCGACAGGGAGGGCATCGAGATTGAATTCTGCCAGATCCAGCTTAACTACCTTGACTGGTCACTTCAGGAGGGTGAAAGAAAGCTTGAGATTCTTAAGAAGAGAAACCTTCCGATTATCGTAATGGAGCCTCTTCGCGGCGGTAAGCTCGCAAATGTTGAGGGACTCGAAAGAAGTGCTTCATATTCCTTCAGATGGCTTATGAACATCCCTGAGATAAAGGTTATTCTCTCAGGTATGAGTGCATTTGACCAGGTTAAGGACAACATCAATACCTTTAATGAGTATAAGCCGCTTAACGAGGAAGAGAACGCGATGGTTCTTAAGCTTGCAGAGGGCATGAAGAAGGGAGTGCCTTGTACAGGCTGCAGATACTGTGTCGATGCATGTCCGATTGGGCTTGACATTCCGTTCCTTATGAAGGTTTACAATGACCTTTCTTATGACGGAAAGGCATTCACACCGTCAATGCTTCTTGACAGCCTTGACAGAGATAAGACCCCCGATAACTGCATCGGATGCGGCGCATGTGCAGCTCTTTGTCCGCAGCATATCGACATCCCGGCAACAATGGCTAAGACAGCAGAGCTTAAGGCACAGGCTCCTAACTGGGGAAAAATCTGTGATGAGAGAAACAAGGCAAATAAGCTTTGATTTTAAAAATTAAATTTGTGAAACAGAGGCATCTTTGAGATGAAAAAACTTATTGTTATAAGTGCAGATGCACTTGTATTTGAGGATCTTGAACTTTTAAAGGATACACCGGTAATCGGTCACATGATGAGGGAGGGAGCAATTGTAAAGCGCCTGAGGTCGGTATATCCGACTGTTACATATGTTAACCACACATCAATGCGTACAGGATGCTATCCTGCTAAGCACGGCATTGTATGTAACTATAAAAATGCGCCTGGTGCTGATCCAGTGCCATGGAACTTTTATAATGATGCTGTTAAGTGTCCTGACCTGTTTGACGCAGCAAAGGCAGCAGGCTATACAACAGCTTCAATAAGCTGGCCTGTAACAGGAAACCACAAAAATGTCGATTACCTTGTTGACGAGATATGGCCGCTTGACCTTAATGGAGAAAACGGACCACAGCCGTTTCTTGATGAGTATACAAAGTCGGGTACACCTGACTGGCTGCTTGAGGTAATCTCTCAGAACGTCGAGCTTCGCATGGCAAGAAGGCAGCCTGATACAGCATGGTTTTCAACACTCACGGCATGCTCAGTAATAAGGGATTATAATCCTGATTTATTGATGCTTCACATTGCAAATATCGATACATTAAGACATGACAATGGTGTGTTTAATGATACCGTATCAGAAACTGTTAGGCTTACGGATGACCTTGTACGCGAGATTGTTACTGCTGTAAAGGCAAACGGACTTCTTGATTTTACCGATTTCGTAATCACCTCAGACCATGGGCAGATTGACGTTGACAGGCAGGTTCTTCCGAATGTAATCATGCGTGACGCAGGTCTCATCGATGTTGATGCAGAGGGTAAGGTTACAGCCTGGAAGGCATGGTCATATGAGGATGGAGGCACAAGCGCCCCAATCGTTATTAACCCTTCGCTTAGTGATGAGGAAAAGGATGCCGTCAGGTTAAAGGTTTATAAGCTCTTTAAGGATAGAATAGAGGCAGGCGACAGCGGAATCGAGAAGATCTTTAAGAAGGAGGAAATCCTCGAGGAGGAGAACCTTGCAGGAGAATTCGATTTCTGGCTTGAGACAGATGGCCATACTTATTTTGACCTTACATGGACAGGTGAGGAGAGCATAAGACCGGCACACAAAAAGGGCTCACATGGTCATCTTCCAGACAAGGGACCGATGTCAACATTCATCGGCTTCGGACCGTCGTTTAAGAAGGGTGCTGTCATCGAGGCAGCTCAGATAGTGGACACTGCTCCGACTTATGCAAAGATTCTTGGCATTGACCTTCCTGATGCAGATGGCCATGCGCTTATGGGAATCCTAAGCGATAACATATAAGAGGTAGTAATTATCATATTTCAGGCGATGCCCAGGCTATTACATAAGGCCGATTTATGACTGTGATTTAAAAAGAAACCGCTATGCAGCATTTATGCGTATCGGAAAAGGAAAGGAACTAAATGGATACAATTAATCTTTTGATGGTATTATTCGGAATTGTTTCAGTCTGCGTTGGAGTTTATGAGCTTGTAAAGAAGACTGTAGTGGGAAGAAATGTTTCGGCATCAACTCCTGAGGAAATTAAGAAATTTTCCAAGGTGGATGCTACTACATACCTCGTGGAGGGAGTGCTTGTCATCTGCCTCGGATTTGACAAATATCTTCCGTTTATGAATAACAGCATCGCCCCGATTGTGATTTTTATCGCTATCGTCATTATGGTTATCTATAATTACAGAATGGCTAAGAAGATGCTCAGCAGATAACAGAAAATAAAGGATTTGTCAGAGAGACCTCGCTGGGCCAAGCTTTGCTTAAGCGCGAACGGTCCTCTGACAAATCCAGAATTCTATTTCTAAATAATCCATAATCTAATAAGAGCAAAAAAGGCAGCACATTTTCCTGTTAAAAGGAGAATATGCTGCTTAATTGCTTTTTGAATGGTTAACCTAATCGGGGTGAATCAATTTTTAATCAATACTTCTTCCAGTAGGCTACCCTCGGGGTTCCATCATCGACATAGATGATGCCTGCATAGGTGAAGCCCTTGTCAGTTACCTTTTTTCTCATTGTTGAGTTAAGCTCATGTGTGTCGATTCTTATGTTGTTAATCCTTGAAGATGCAAAGTCGAGGACATGGTCCATAATGCCGTGAACAGTTCCGTCTGAAGCCACGCGGTGGATTGTTCCATATTCCTCATCATCCGGCCAGCTGCCCTCGATGTATGAATATGTCGGGTCCGGTCCGATGATGAACGCAAAGTATGCACATACCCTGTCATCATCCGTTACAACAAAACCCTGGCCCTTTTCGATATCCGATGCAATTTTTCTTTCGATTCCCTCGGTATTTGTCCACTGCGCGTCATTGCCGTGGTCACGCATGAACTTTACTGCAATGCCTACAATTTTGTAGATTTCCTCAATATCCCTTTTTTCTGCCTGTCTTATCGTAATCATGTTTTTATTAAGTTCCTATTATTTGTTATTGTTGAGTGGTGTCTGCTCGTCAATTGAATTAGCGAGAATTCATGCCCGTTTTTTTGGATTTTTTTGCGGTTGATTGCCGGATTAACCTTTTTGCCAGATTAACCTGGTTGCCTGACTAACTGTGGTTTTATATATTGGCTCAGCCCTTTTCACGCTCGGCGGCATAAATTCCGTCTGATGCAGCCTTAAGCTCCTCTGCATAGCCGATGTATCCGTAGTATTCAAAGGTCGGAGCACATTTCTCAGCAACAAAGGCGTAGTAGCCGTCCTTTGCAAGCTTGTCGCTATTAAGGAGTGACCATGCTGTTTCAATACATTCCTCAATGCCTGTAAGTGCATCCTCAAGTCCAAGCTTTGCCTCGAGGCAGTTTGCCATGTTGAGGTAGCTGATGGCAGTATCGCCCTCACCGTTTTCAACCCTCTTCATAACCTCGATTGCCTTCTCGTAGTAGGAGAGTGCATCCTCGTATCTCTTGAGGTCTGTAAGGGTAAGTGCCATGTTGTTGTAGAGGCCACCAAGTCTTCCGTCGTTATCCTTAAGAAGCTTCTCATAGATGACCTTTGCCTTTTCGAAATAGGGAAGTCCCTTATCAGCCTCGCCAAATGCCTTGAGAACTGTTCCTGCATTGATGTAAACTGTTGCAGACGTGATTGTTCCGTCAAGCTCAAGCTCGTTTACGAGATTAAGTGCTGCAACCGCATTGGCACGTGCCTCGTCACCCTTGCCAAGCTTTCTCTTAAGTCCCATAAGCTCGTTATGGATTTCAAGCTGGCCCCTCTTATCATTTCCAAGCTTAGCCTCGCCCATCCAGAAGTCGAGGTGCTTCTCAGCCTTTGCATAGTCATTCTGGTAAAGGTACTCATCGAGCTTTCCGATGACCCTTCCACTGTCAATTTTCTTTACCGGTGGTTCCTTCTGCCACATACTTGTATCGCAGTAGCATGACGGCTCAACATAATCTTCCTTTTTTAATTCTTCACTCATTTTTTCTTTTCCTTCCGTCATTACAGTTTTACTGAATTGTGAAGCTGTTTTGCTCTTCTTAAAATGCTTTGTGGGATTTTTGTGTGAAATGCTCGGCGTCTGAATTGCCGAAGATTCCCGTTTAATATCCAAAAAAACATTTGCTTTGTTCTGACTGTTCCTGGGTTATGGACTTTTTTATACACCTGAGAGGATGTGCAGATTCCTGATATACGAATCCCCGATCATCGAATTAATGTCGTAGGCGGTCTTCTCGAGGTCGACACTGTTAAATGTATTAAGTACCTTCTTTGCGGCCCTGCTTCCGGTTATTCTTTCGCCATATGCTACCTTCGGATCACCGGCATCCTTATCATTATTACCAAGGTTCTCAAAAACAACACGGCTTATGATATCGCAGATGTTTTCAATGAGAATTTCCTTTGTTTTAACAGTCTCGGGCTCGTTATCAGATGAAATCATCCACTCGAGGTCGATGTCGAGCTTTCTTCCGATTTTTGTATCCCTGAAGGCCCTGAAGCACCACTTATAATACGGTGTGTACTTATGCTCACTGAGCATGGAGATGTGTATAACCGCGTCGACAAATTCGTTAAGCGCCATCTGGGCGGCACCAGATTCACCGTGCTCAATGCACCGCTTGTAGTTATACTGTCCTGACTGTGATGCCTTGAGCATGTAGCCTGCAAGCTTCTTTAGCCTTATCTCCTCAGGAAATTCCTTTAACTCCTCCCTTACTCCGGTAATAAGACCGTAGTAGTCGATGAATATTTTGCCATTTGTGATTTCAATGAGGGATTGCTCCGGAACCTTAAGCCACCACTCGGGTGTGAGTCTGCCCAGGACATTTTCATCATCCCAGCCCTTTATTCCCGTATGGTTAAAAAGAAAGTTCTCAATCACGATGACACCGCGGCGGTTTCCACCGACTGGAGCCATGAAGCCTCTTTTAAGGCCCTCATATTCCTTTGGAAGGTGTGAATAGGCCCTTTCAAGTGCGAATACCCTCGATTCATCGAGATTGTTCGGGATAAAGATGCAAAAGCCCGGTTCAAAGTCGTGGTCACGGCTTGTAAGGTCATCATAGCCCATGCATTCGCTTCCCTCACCTATAAGGCCTGTTGCGATATATGGCATGAGGTCCCCGAATTCATCGAGCATCCTTTCGCCAAATTCCCTGTAATATTTTTCTGCTATTAAAAGTCCGTTCATAAAAACCATTATATATGATAGCCGCCACATCCCGCAAGACGAAAGAAACACCTTAATAAATTTAAATCTACCACTATTTTCTGCGAATGTGGTATAATACATCATTACAATTGGAATACTATCGGATTGTTGCGGGATTAGACCCGTAAGGTCCGAAGACCAACAGTTTGTGTAACACATAGGAATTCATTCATAAAGAACTAGCTTTGTAAAGACGGAAGGAAAATGAAATGAGATACGGTGCAATAATAAATGCCCTTGCGGTTATTGCAGGTGGCGTACTCGGAATGCTTGGCGGCGGCCTCATTACCGAGAAAATAAAGGAAACAGTGCTTAAGGCAAACGGAATGTCTGTTATCCTCATTGCCATAAGCGGTGTTTTGTCAAAGATGTTCCTGATATCGGATGCGGGAATAGAGTCACAGGGCTCGATAATGCTTGTTGTATGCCTCGCACTTGGAGGAATCATCGGTGAGGCAATTGACATTGACGGTCTTCTCGCAAAGTTCGGCGAGTGGCTCAAAATCAAGACAAAAAGTGAAAATGACGGCGGCTTCATCGACGCCTTCGTAACCACCTCGATTATCGTTGCGGTAGGAGCAATGACAATAATCGGTGGAATAGAGGACGGCCTTCGTGGCGACATGACCATCTACATCGTAAAGAGCATCATCGACTTTATCACAGTAATGGTACTCGCTGCGGCTAAGGGCAAGGGCTGCGTCTTTGCATTCGTTCCGGTACTTGTAGTACAGGGCGGTGTTACAGTTCTTTCGGGACTTCTTGCCCCGATTATGACAACAGAGGTTATAGGTGCTATTTCACTTGTTGGAAATGCACTTATTATGGGTATAGGTATCAACTTATTAAAGCCCGGAACACTGAGGGTTGCAAACCTTCTTCCCGCAGTTGTCCTGGCAGCACTCTGGGCAGGCTTTAACCTCCCTATGACTTAATGCTATGAATGTAATTATTGTTGGATGTGGAAAAGTAGGAAGCGAGCTGGCATCGACTCTCATCTCTGAGGGTAACAGCGTCGCAATGATTGATAACTCCGTAAAGGCACTCAACCAGGTGGCTGAGGAGCTTGACGTACTTACGATTGTCGGAGACGGCTCCGACATCAATATCCTTAAGGAGGCCGGAATTGAGGCCGCCAATATTTTCATTGCCGTTACACCTCATGATGAGGTTAACCTTCTTTCATGCCTTATCGCAAAGCAGGTTTCAAACGTTGAGACGATCGCGAGGGTGAGAAATCCGATTTATTACAGGGAAAAGGATTTCCTTCGAAAGAAATTTGGTATTTCAAAAATCATCAATCCCGAGCAGAAGACTGCTTCAAACATTTACAAGCTCCTGTGTTATCCGGGACTTTCGAGAGTCGACAGGCTTGAGAATGGCAACGTAATCATCTTTACGCTCCACTGCCGTGGTGAGTATGGCTTTGCGGGCAACACGCTTATGGATGTAAGACGACATACCAAGACAAAGGTGCTCGCGTGTGCCGTTTACAGGAAGGGAAATGTATACATCCCAGATGGATCATTCCTCGTGGAAAAGGATGATGAAATCACGTTTGTAACAACCGGTGATGACCTTAGCACCTTCCTTAAGGAGCATAACATTGTAAACATCCCGGCTGATGACGTTTTAATCACTGGCGGCGGAACAATAAGCTATTACCTTACAGAGAAGCTTATTGATAACGGAAAGAACGTAAGAATCATCGAGATGAACGAGGACAGGTGCGAGTACCTTAGCGAGGTATTCCCGAAGGCCGAGATTATCCACGGTGACGGAACAGACAGAAGATTCCTTATTAAGCAGGGACTTGAGAATGCGGGTGCATTTGTTGCACTTACGGGTATCGACGAGGAAAACATCGTTACGGCAAACTTTGCTAAGGACCTTGCGGGCATAAAGGTTATCACAAAGGTAAACAGAAATGACCTTCGTGACGTTATTGAGCAGCTCGACATCGATTCAGCAGTATTCCCAAAGATGATTACAGCCGACGTGATTGCTCAGTACGTAAGGGCAAAGGCGAGCGGTGCGGGAAGCGACCTCCAGGCATTCTTCAGATACATGGACAACCGTGTAGAGATTGTTGAGTTTAAGGCAAGGGAGGGAGAGCCGTTCATGGACACACCCCTTATGAAGCTTGAGCTTAAGAAGGACCTTATTTTAGCCTGCATTATAAGAAACGGAAAAACCATCATCCCTAATGGTGGTGATTCGATTCATGACGGTGATTCAGTAATTGTTGTTACAAGCCATAAGGGTATCACATCCATGGCGGATTTGGGCAAATGAACATATCAATAGTTGCTTTTATAATAGGAACGGCACTTTTAATTGAGGGAGCACTTATGGTGGCCCCTCTTATCTGCACCCTTTTTTACGGTGAGCCGGTAATGCCGTTCATCATAACGATTTTCATATGTCTCGTCTTGGGCTTTCTCATGAGGAAAAAGAAGATTGAGACAGGACATCTTCTTTCAAAGGAGGGCGTTGTTTCAACCGGACTTTGCTGGATTGTGCTTTCACTTACAGGAATGCTCCCGTTTATCTTTAGCGGAGCAATCGTAAATCCGGTGGATGCGTTCTTTGAGACGGTTTCTGGCTTTACCACGACAGGTTCAACGATTCTTACAGAAATCGAGTCACTCCCGCGTGGTGTTCTTCTTTGGAGATCCCTCATGCACTGGATCGGAGGGATGGGAATCCTCGTATTCATGCTTGCACTCATGCCTCTTTCAGGCGGAACGCAGATGAATCTTTTTAAGGCAGAGTCGCCGGGACCATCAATTTCAAAGCTTGTGCCTAAGGCCCAGGATACCGCAAAGATTCTCTACAGCATTTATGGTGCAATGACGGTCATTACGGCAATCCTTCTCATGATTTTCAGGATGCCTGTATTTGATGCCATCTGTATAGCATTCGGTGCTGCGGGCACAGGAGGCTTCGGCGTGCTCAATTCCGGCTGCGCTGACTACACATATGCCCAGCAGGTGATTATAACGATTGCCATGGCATCCTTTGGCATCAACTTTAACTTCTTTTTCTTCATATTCATCATAAGAAAGACAAAGGAAGCCTTTGCGATGGAGGAGGTCAGGACGTATATCCTCATTATCTTTGTGGCAATTGCGGCAATTACGCTTGACCTTGTTATTTCGGGAGTGGTGAGAAATCCGCTTCTTGCCTTCCACGAGGCTTCGTTCCACACATGCTCAATCATTACAACAACAGGCTTTGCCACGGTTGACATGAACATGTGGCCCGCACTTTCGCGTACCATCATCGTGATGCTTAGCCTACTTGGAGCCTGCGCAGGTTCAACGGGCGGCGGACTCAAGGTGGCGAGGCTCATGCTCCTTGTCAAATCCCTTGGACGCGAGTGTAACAGAATCCTCCACCCGCAGGCAGTGAGAAAGGTGCATATGGACGGAAGGGTAGTAGATGATGTCGTTGTTCATTCTACGTCCACCTATTTCTTTATCTATATCATCGGAATGCTTATTTCGATTCTTCTCATTTCAGTTGACAATAAGGGCTGGGATACGACAATTTCAGCCGTAATTGCAACCTTCAATAACATCGGACCGGGCTTTGGAATGGTAGGCTCGATGGGTAACTATGCGGACTTCTCCGCATTTGCAAAAATCATCCTCGCAGCAGACATGCTGATAGGACGACTTGAGATTTTCCCGATTCTCCTTCTTTTCTCAAGAAGAACCTGGAAGAAGTTCTGATTTTTCTTTTTGACTGGGAAGCTTTGGGAAATGACCTGATAGCGATTTATGATTAGCGTCTAAGTTAAGTCAGGTAAGAGTTAAAACAAAAGTAAAAAACAAAAACCGGGTCTGTCAGTGACAAACCCGGAATCAAATTTAAGTAGCAATATTTATTTAGTCTTGCGTACATTGGTATCAAGGATCTTTGAGTATCCAAGCCATCCGCTTTCATTGACGGGTGCCTTTGACTCGACAAGCTCCTTAACAGTTTCAACCTTTGCATCGAGGTTATCAAGAAGGCTAAGTATAAATGCCTCCATGAGAGCAGGACGCTTTGGTGAACCATACTCAAACTCGCCGTGGTGTGAGAGGATGAGGTGGATGAGCTGGTTACCGTCAACTGACGGGAAGCCCTGGATCTTATGAATCTTCTCGCTTACCATTGCAGCGCCGATTGAGATGTGGCCAAGCAGCTGTCCCTCGTCTGTGTAATCGTTAAGAGGGAAGAGTGAAAGTTCCTTTGTCTTACCGATGTCATGAAGGAGTGCTCCTGTTAAAAGAAGGTCACGGTTAATGTAGGGATAATGCTTTGCGGCATCGTTACAGAGCCATGCGACACTGAGTGTATGCTCCATGAGACCGCCGATGAAGCTGTGGTGAACGCTTTTTGCGGCTGAGTGGTCAAGGAAATCCTTAAGGAAAACCGGATCCTCGAAGAAGCTGCAAAGAAGCTTGCCGTAGTACGGGTTTTCGATACTCTTAATGTATCCAAAGAGCTCGTTTTTCATCTCCTCAAACGGTCTTTCAGAAACCGGGAAGTAATCGGCAGGTGAGTATTCACCGTTGTCGGCCCTTCTTATCCTGTGGACATTAAGCTGGTTGGCACCATTGAAAACGGTTACGACAGCATCAACGTGAACGTAGTCTGTGGCCTCGAACTCGCAGATTGCGGGATCGTTAAGGTTCCAGATTTTTGCTTCAATCTGACCGGTGCGGTCCTGAAGCACGACGTTTGCATATTCCTTGCCGTTTTTGGTAAGTGCAATTGTTTTTGATCTGCACAGATAAATGTCACGAACGTGGCATCCGTCTGTAAATGAATTGATATATTTCATAAACTCCTCTTTCTAAGCAGTCATGGCTGCATAAGGAGTATAACAAAAAAAGGCGAATCACACAATCGAAAGGAGCCGCTTATGAATTTTAATACATTAAAAAGAGCTTTAAGGACAATGGTTTCGGTAATTGGTATCGTGGCCCTTATATCAGTAAATGCATTTGCAGCGGGTTCAGTGGGCTTAGGACCAGGGTCTGGCATGAAGAAGCTTACACTCAGCGGTTATGAGGTGCCGGAAAATGCCGAGGTTGTCATTTACCTTAAGAGCAATAACGAGGAAACAAATGCCACAGGATCCCTTAGCATTTACACAAAGACGGACGGACTCTGGTATCTTAAGGAGTCAGGAATCAAGGCCCATATGGGAAGAAAGGGAATGGGAAAGGTTAAGGAGGGTGACCAGAAGACACCTCTTGGAATGTGGACCATGGATACACCATTTGGTATTAAGGATAAGGAGGAAGGCTTCCCGGACAACTACCTCAAGGTAACAGAGGACCTTTACTGGGTTGGCGATACCTCATCATCACTTTACAATAAGCTCGTGAGCACGAAGAAATATGACAACTTCAGTAAAAAGCAGTCTGAGCATCTGAGTGAGTATAAGGGCTATTACGATTATGGAATCAACATGGGCTATAACAGCGAGTGCAAGTCTCCTGCAGGCTCTGCCCTTTTCCTTCACTGCATGGTTGAGGACCAGTTTACAGGCGGATGTGTAGCTATTCCAACTGAAAAGATGAAGGAAATCCTAAAGCTCTACAAAGAGGGCAAGACCGTGATGATAGTCGTATAAGTAAAAAAAGGAATAACAGCTGTGCCAGTTCTTAGTGGTGCAGCTGTTTTATTTTTTGAAACTAAAAGGGAATTGA